>CAJQKQ010000021.1 GCA_905478925.1 uncultured Verrucomicrobiales bacterium | reverse complement strand
GATAAAGGCCATATTTGAAGTGCCCAAGTGATTGAACCTTTGCGAACTTTGCTTCCTCCTGTAAAAAAATCATTTCGGTTTTTAGGTTCAGGGATTGAGCTGGGGGATTTTTTTTGCCCTGTGAGTTGGCCGGGAGGCGGAGCTACCTGCGCGGAGCCGCCGGAACGTGCGAGCCAGTTCCACGCCCGACCAAGCGGAGGAGTTCGTTGCGGAGCCGAAGAGATGGCGCTGCAGATCCAGAGCCGCTGCCGCCAACTCCGGAGCGGGTTCATCATCGGATGCCTGCGTATTTTTCCATGCGGACCAGGCGGCGTAGGCTGCCGTGGCTTCTCCCCGGCGGCAGGCGCGGAGAAGTTTTCCAGCCGCGATGCGTTCCGGTGTTCGGATGCTACGCCAACGTCTTAAAATCCAATTCACAGCAGGCCTTCTTCCCCACACGGCGAGAGCAACGGAAACTGCAGCGGCAAGCAGCAAGAGCCAGGGTACACTTTCCTCTTCCCCATCTCCTTCCGTTACTTTCTGCGGCGCGGACGTCACCAAAACTGTGACGGAAGGAAGCGTCTTCGATTGAAGTTCCTCCAAGGCCGGATTCCACCATTGGTAGGTGAGCGCGGGCAATTCCATCGTGCCTGGTTGTTGAAAAAGGTAGGAAATTGTTTCCCTGCGCTCGCCGAGGAAGGCTCCGCGTGCGGTGTTATCCGTCACCTCAGGCGTGCCGGGATAGACACGAACACCATCCGGTGCACCGGTTGGGGCGGCGGCAAGAGCCATTCCGGTCATTTCGCTGGCGCGCTGCACGATCGTCCGTTTGAAGACTGCACCCGCCTCGACGGAGTGAGGGACAGGATCCCAGCTTTCGGATAGTCCCAGCGACTCGGTGGTGACCAGGAACCCGAGACCTTCGGTTCCGGGCGGGCGGCGGATTTCAAAGCTAGCGGCGGGCACCATCGTTTTCGTCTCCGCGACAGGCCCGGTGAAGCCGTCGCGGCTCTCAAAGCGCACTTCAAACGGAGGAATCTCCACCTGACCACTTTGCTGGGAAAAGAGTGCGAACTCGTGGCTCTGGATGAACCAACTTTCCCCTTCGATTTCCTCCGAGGACACCACCGGATTGCCAACTTTCAGGATCACGGAACGCGACACATCCGGAAGCGAGAAACTGGCCGCTCCCGAGAAGGATCCTTGGGCGCGCAGGTCGACGAAAAAGGGAATACGCTGGCCCACCCAGGCGGCGGATTCCGGCACTCGGATTGCCACCGGGGTGGACTCAGCACCAACATGCAGGGGAAACAGAAAGAGCAGGAGCAGAACGAAAGGAACCCGATGCCCCCCCCTTGTCTTCGCCCACATTCTTGAAAACCTTGTCACTTACCTTCTCCTTCCGTTGCCAGTTGATAGGAAAACTTCGCCCTGAGAAAATCCGCCGGTTTGGTTTGTACGCGGCGCAGCCACATCGCCTGGACGGACGCATCGGAAACCGCCTTCTCACCGGCGACCTGGGTTTCCTCCCCGCCCGGCTTTTTGTTTGGGTCGAAACGGATCTCGTCGGCACCGATTGTCTGGTCACCCATATCACCGCCCTTCTGCTCGACCATTTTCGCGCGAGCTGCCGCGAGATCCCGGTTTTCCAGCGCTTCCTTCCAGTCGGGACGGCGCTCCAGGGCGCGGTCGTAACAGGAGATGGCGGTTTCGTACCTTCCGCGCATGAGCCAGGCATTGCCTTGATTGAACAGGGCTTCCGCGCTGTCGCGGCGGGCAAAGGCCTGCACCGCTTTTTTAAACTCGCCGGCGCGATACCAAGCGGTTCCCTGCCACATCGGGTCCGTGAAGGAACCGGCGGCGGCTTCAAACTCGCTGCGTTCGAACTGGCGGCGCCCCTGCTGGTCGGGCGTTAGCCACAGTCCCGCCAGGGTCAGAGTTGCGATGATTAGCATGAACTTCATTCTTTCTCCTCATTTCTCCTGTTCGTCCGGCGGAAGGAACCGGCCACCATCAAGGCCAGTGCGGGTGTGAGCCAGTAACCCGCCTCCTGCCAACGTGCCTTCGAATCTCCGGCCCCTCTCCCTGGCACACGAGCCGCAGCTCGCGTGATGGCGCGAACATCCGCATCGTCCGGGGTCAATTCCTGCACCGGAGCCTTCAAGCCTTTGGCTACGCTGCGCAGGGTTTCCAGATCGGAGGAGTCGGGGTGATTGATGACCAGGAAATGCACCGGCAACTCACCTGCCGCCTCTTGAGCATCGCGAATCGCCTTGGGATCCGCACCGACAGAATCCGTGATCACCAGCAAGCGGCCGCCTGCTCCCTCTGAGCCGAGGGCTTCTCCGGCCATTTTGATCGCGAGATCGAGACGGTCACCCGCGACGGGCATGATATCGGGGCTGATCTCAGCGGCCATCTGTGCCACCACGGATGTGTCCTTGGTCGGTGGCAGGACAAGATGAGCCGTCCCGGCGTAGGCGATTAAACCGAGCGGTTGGCCTTGTCTCACCTCCGCAATGTCGGCGATCTTGAGATGAGCCCGCTCCTGCCGTGAAGGAGCCGGGTCGGGCGTATCCATGGAGATATCCGCCTTTAGCAGGATCATCAGGGGGACGGACTCGTCCGTGAAAGGGTTCCGCTCCAATTGCCAAGTCGGACCAGCCACGATGATCCCGGCAAGCAGCCAGGCAATGAGCAACAGGCGCCCTGGCCCACGGCGGGAAGAATCGCCTCCGACTGCGAGCGCTTCCAGCAGTTCGGGATCCATTTGCGCCCGCCAGCCCCGCAGTGGATCCGAGAGACGCTGCCAATACCACCACACCAACCATGCGAGTGGCAACAGAAGCAGCCACGCCGGACGGATGAAGTGAAAGTTACTAAGCGCTTCGATCATCCCAAAACCTCCAATTTTCCAGTGAGTGGATTGACGTGAACCGCCGTCGATCCCAAAGCAGATTCGCGGGCACGACCGCGAAGGTGAATGAGCTTTCCTACGAGCGAGAGCAAAAGCGCGGCGAGCACCGGCCACTGAAAGATATCCCGCCGCGGGACATGGCTGATGGTCTTCACTTCCCGGGTCTCGATACGATCGAGTTCCTCGTAAATCCCTGCCAAGGCTTCGCGATCTGCGGCGAAGAAATATTTTCCGCCCGTAGTTTGAGCCACCTCGTTCAGAGCCACTTCATCGAGTTTCTCCTCCCCCACTGTGGTAGGATCGCCAATCGCAACGGTGTGGATGCAAATGCCGCGTTGGGCGGCGACCCTCGCGGCTTCAGCAGGCGGCAGTTGGCTCTTCGTGTCGTTGCCATCTGTGAGCGCAATGATGGTCTTCGCCGGAACATCGCTCTCATCAAAAAGCCCGACACCAAGCCCAATCGCATCGCCGAAAGCCGTGCGAGGCCCCGCCATCCCGATCGCGGTTTCATCGAGCAGGCGGCGAGAAAGGGAAAGGTCGTTTGAAAATGGTGCCTGGAGGAAGGCCGCATCGCCGAAGACGACGAGCCCGACACGGTCTCCCTCGCGGTGCTCTAGGAAATCGCCGGCCACCTCTTTCACTGCGGTGAGACGATCCACGGTTTTTCCTTCCGCATTCGTGAAGTCCTCCTGATTCATCGAGCCGGAGAGATCCACAAGCAGGAGGAGGTCACGGGTTGGGAGTCCCTTGACCACGGGAGGCTCTACCCATTGCGGGCGAGCCGCTGCGATCAAAATCAGCAGCCAAAGGACGGAAGAAAACAGCTGGCGCGATAGCCCCTTGGCGGCACGGGTGGCCGGTGCACCGATTTCTCCTGCCGCCTTGAGACGATCACCGAAGGGAACTCGCACCGCGATTTCAGAGGAACGTCGCACCGGCAAGACAGCCCTCAGGAGCCAAGGCAGCGGGAGGAAGGCG
>CAJQKQ010000020.1 GCA_905478925.1 uncultured Verrucomicrobiales bacterium | reverse complement strand
CTTCCTGATAGACCCGTCACCGCATCCATGAGTTTCTCAGGCAAATTAATCGCCATTCCGACCGCTCCGAGCAGCGAGCGCACCGTTTCCTCGTCGCCGTCCACACAACGCCCGCCGAGGCAATATGCGGCAGCTCCCTTGCCCACCAGCGACGGGGTGTTGGGCATCGTGCGGATCACCCGCACGGCTTCCGGCGTATGCTTCTCCAAATCCAAAATCGTGACTCCCGCCGCGACCGAAATTATGAGCTTGTCGGCGGCATCGCCCTGCAGGTTCGCCAGCGCCGAAAATATATCCTGCGGTTTGGTGCAAAGCAGCAGGACATCGGAAGCGGCCAGAACCTCCCCGATCTCCGTCGTGGTTCGCGCCCCGGTCTGCGCCGTAAACTTCTCCCTCGCGGCGAGCCCCCTACCGACACCAAGCACATCACCAGCTCCGACCACGCCGGCTCCGATCGCGCCCTCCACCAGAGCCGTCCCCATCTTCCCACATCCGATTACTCCGAGATTCATGCACAGACGCTACGCCCAGCACCCGCCCCGAAGCGAGCGTCATTTTCCTTGGAAAAGCCACATCCTGCATCATCTTCGCCCCATGCCGAAGCTACCCGCACTTTTCCTCCTCCTCGCCGGATTCATTGTAGCCCACGGGCAGGACGCACCGGTGAAGGAAATTCAACCGGCAAAGCTACCGACTGTCGAAGAGTGCATCCCGGAATCAATTTCAAAACTCGGACCTCCCGCCCTTTTCGCTTTCCACAACGGTCTCGTCACCGCAGTAAGCGCAGCCAACGGTACCGCACAAACCCACACCGTCCAAGGCCTGAACCATCTCCACGGCGGCTGGGAGTTCGAGGCGAGGCGCCATTTTGCTATTGCCATCAAAGAAGATCCACGCTGCCTCATGGCTCATTGGGGGCTTATCGTCAGCATGCTCTCCCCTTCACCCGAAACAGATACCTGTCGGCTCGCTGCGACAAACCGGATGCTGCAGCTCATCGACGACGGCGAAGGCACAGAACTTGAGCGCGGTTTCGCTTACGGAATCGTGAAATACATCCAGGAAGGGCCGAAGGGTGCCACCGAAGCCTTCCGGAAAGTCGCGGACAAATTCCCCGGCGAACTCCAATCCGAAATCTTCGCCGCACTCTTTGGACGCAGCGGATACGATGAACTCGGATCGATCACCCCCGATCAGGAAACTGCGGAAAACCGCCTACTCAAGCTCGTCGAGAGGGATACTGCCAACGTCCTTCCCCTCCACGCACTGCTCCTGATCCGCGCGGAGGCACCGGACCTGCGACCTTCCCTCCCACTCGCCCGTCGCCTCTGCCAACTCGCCCCTGACTACGCCCCCTACTTCCACCTCCTCGGTCACTACGAATGGCGCTGCGGAGAGCACACCAAGGCGGCCTCCGCCTTCAACCGCGCCGCAAGCCTCTACTCGAATTGGATGAAGGAAAACGAGGTAACCCATGCCGATTGCGACGGATGGGTGAGAGCTGAGTGCTACAGGGTCGTAGCACTCGCGTCGAAAGGCGATTTCGACAACGCCCTGGCTTCCGCAGAGAAGATCGCCGGCACCACCCTTGATACTTCCCGCCCTTCAGCACCCGGCACCCGCCAGCTGCTTTGGGATGCAAAAACCCTTCCCGCGCGCATCCTACTGAGGCGGAGCCGTCCCGGCGATTCCGCGAAGGCGCTCGCATCGCTGCCCGCTCCGGAAGAAAGCAAAGCTTTCCGTGAAAAGTCGCTCTCCTATTGGTGGATCGATGGTCTCCGTATCACCCTCGAAGCCCAGCGCCTCCTCGATGCAGGAACCCTCGACAAGGCGACCGAAACCATCGAAGCACTCACTTTCCACGGCACCGCAATGGCCAAGCGCCGGAACATCGCCTCAGCCGTAGGCGAACAGTCGGAATGGGCGCGTTCGTTCCGCTCACTGGAAGTGCTTGCCGCCGAGCTACGGGGCAGGCTCGCCCTTGCCGGCCCACCTTCAGGCCACGGTTCCGCATTCAACTGGTTCCGTGCAGCCACCGATCGCCAGAAACCCGCCACAATGCTCAATGCGCCTCCCATCCTGACCCCGATGGCGATGCGGCTCGGCAGCTATTTCATCGCCCGTAACCAACCTCATAAGGCGGTCAGGGCATATGAGGAAGCCCTGCTGAGTTTCCCAAACGATGCCGAAACAATCGTTCTGCTGGGCAAGGCACAGAAACTGGCTGAGGCCGCAGGCCCCGAACCGGAGGAAATCATCGAACCAGCCCCCGAATAGGGCACGCCACCCGTTCAGGTCGTTTCCAGCAAAATCTTGACCCTTCCCGCAATGACCTCGGAGAGGCTCTCTTCACCCTCCTCCTTGAGAAAATCGCAGTAGTTCGAAGCTACCGCCTCCAGATCATCTGAATGGGATGCTCCAAGCGATTCGAAACCGGTCAGCGCCTTTTCGAAATGCTTCCGCGCCCAGGTGCGGTCTCCTGTCTTCAGGAGCGCAAGCGCCAGGTTGTTGTGCGATTGCGCTGTATCCGGATGGCTTTCCCCGAAAATTTCACGCCGTGTCTCCAGAGCCATCATGTGCATCTCACGTGCCTGTTCCAGATATCCCGCCGCGAGATAAACCGCTCCGAGGTTGTTTGAAACGGCAGCCGTCTCCTCATGATCCTTGCCCACCTCCGCATGCATGATCTCAAGCGATTTCAGGAAATAATCCTCCGCCGCATCGAGGTCGCCGCACGCCTTCGCGGTGAACCCGAGATTGTTGGTCATCGCCGCGACATCCATCAGCAGCGGCGGCTCATGCTTCTCGAAATAGTTCACCGCCGCCTGCCACGCCCAGATCACCTTGTCCGGGCGATCCTGCCCGTCGTAGGCCGCGCCGAGCAGCGCATAAAGCCTACCCACCTGCCCAAGCCTGTCCGGCCTGTTGTCAAGTTGGTCGATCGCATGCTTCGCATCCTCGATCGCATCTTCACACTGTCCAAGCTCCAGGAACAAACCGGCGCGGGTTTCCAGCGCGGTTGAGAAAGCGTCGATCGTATCTAGATCTGGGCTCAGCTCATGCTGGCATTTTTCGTTGGCCGCGTTAGCCGCGTGAAGGGCTTCGTGGAGGTTGCCATCTTGGCGCAGGGATTCGACGCGATCCTGTAGGATCTGGATAAAATTCGCGGTGGGGGTGTCCATAGGATTTACGTTTCTTGTATTTGCAATGAATATGCGCAGCCCATCCCTTCTGGCGAGCGAAAACAGTCAATCCCCCCCCAATCTTTGCTGCAATTGCTTCCTCGATCCCGGCAACTGCCCGATGTGATCCCGCAGCGAATCCTGTGCCGTGCCCCTCCCTCCGGAAATACCTAGTATCCCAGCAAGCTGCTTCTCGAAATGAACCATCGCCCGCAGGCTCGGCTCCTCGCAATCCAGATGGTTCAGACCCCTCAACAGCAGATCATGCATTCCCGTGTCCTCGTGCCCGGGCTCAACCGATGCTTCGACGAGTTGGCAGAAATACCCCGCCAAAAGCGCCGAGTCGTATTTCCGCCGCAGACCCTCCCTCCAGTTCGAGATCGAGACCTCACGCAGAATGTGCAACTCACCTTTTCTCGCCCTCGCCACCCCGATCTCGCCGGAGAAAAATAGGTCCAACTTCCCCGCGAACGGGCTCTTCGGACGCAGCGCACCCTTGACCACCGTCTTCACAAGTCCCTCGTCCTCGGTGAACCAATGGACAATCAAACTGGTGTCCGTAAGTCGGGTCATACGGATCAATATTGCTGCTGTCACAAACACTTTGGTTGGAATGATTTAAAGATTCGGCTTGATACGCCCGTTTCGCTGCCCTAGCCAATGTCCAGCAACAATGGCCCAGCAATCAAACAAAAAGATCAAACGCCGCCGCCGTGCGGATTACCTGAAGCGCAAAAAGGAACAAGCCAAACTCGGGGGAATCCTCTCGAAGGCCACCGTCAAAAAGGCGGCCAAGAAGGCTAACGCCCCTGCGGAAACAAAGCCAGCAGCCAAAAAGGCAGTCAAAAAGGTCGCCAAGAAAGCGGCCAAAAAGGCCGTCAAAAAGGCTCCTGCCAAGAAAGCGGCCAAAAAGGTCGCCAAGAAAGCCGCCGAGACCGACAAAACCTCCGAGGGCTGAGGCGAAGCATCAACCCATTTCGCAAAGCCGGGCTTCCTTTTAAGGAAACCCGGCTTTTTCGTTTCCACTCACAAGTTTCGGCTTCCCTCCCCCCCCGTCGTCACTAGTCTTCCGCCCGAAGAATCCGTCTTCCTTCGGATTTAGAATTTCGAATTTAAAGTTTATGAAAATCGTCGTCGCATACTCAGGTGGTCTTGATACCTCCGTCCTCCTCCTCTGGCTCAAAGAAAAATACAACGCCGAGATCATCGCTTACTGCTCCGATTGTGGCCAGGGCGACGAACTCGACGGCCTTGAGGCCAAAGCCCTCTCCACCGGTGCCTCCAAGTGCTACATCGACGACCAGAAGGAAGAGTTCGCCCGCGACTACATCTTCCCCATGTTCCAGGCGAACGCCATCTACGAAGGCCGTTACCTGCTTGGCACCTCCATCGCCCGCCCCTGCATCACCAAGGGTATGGTTGAAGTCGCCCTCAAGGAAGGCGCGGATGCCATCGCCCACGGTGCCACCGGCAAGGGCAACGACCAGGTTCGCTTCGAGCTTTCCGCCGCCGCCCTCGCGCCCGGCATCAAGATCATCGCCCCATGGCGCGACGCGGAGTTCCGGAAGGAATTTCCAGGTCGCAAGGAAATGATCGAATACGCCGACAAGCACAACATCCCGGTAAAAGCCTCCATGAAAAAACCTTACTCCATGGATCGCAACCTCCTCCACATCTCCTTCGAGGCCGGTGCTCTCGAAGACACTTGGTATGACGCCACCGGCGAGCGCGACCGCGACATGTATGTACTCTCCGTTTCCCCCGAGGAAGCACCCGACAAACCACAAATGCTTCAGTGCCTTTTCGAAAAAGGAGACATCATCGGCCTCCAGACGGAAGGCCTTGCGGATCTCATCTCCGAACTCGGCGACTTCGAAGTCCTCGGTGAAAAGGACGGCTACACCCTCCTAACCCCCTACGGCATCATGCGCGTGCTCAACGCCCTCGGCGGCGCACACGGCATCGGCCGTATCGACATCGTCGAGAACCGCTTTGTCGGCATGAAATCGCGCGGTATCTACGAGACCCCCGGCGGCACCATCCTGCTCGCCGCACACCAAGATCTGGAAACGCTCGTCATGGACCGCGACCTCCAGCAGACCCGCGACACACTCATCCCGAAATACGCCCAACTCGTTTACAATGGCTTCTGGTTCGCCCCCGAGCGCGAAGCCATCCAGGCACTCGTCACCGAGTCACAGAAAAAAGTCTCCGGCGAGGTCCGCCTCAAACTCTACAAGGGCAACGTCATGCAAGCCGGCCGCCGCAGCCCGCACTCGATGTATGACGAGGACGTCGCCACCATGGAAGGCGGCCAAGAGGAAGCCTACAACCAGGACGACGCCACCGGCTTCATCGCCCTCAACGCCCTCCGCCTCAAGGCCAACGCGAAACAGAAATAGGGTCCACAAGGAACAGGGTATTTCCCATGACCTTCATCGAAAAAGCCCTCCTCCCACTCTCGCGGAGCCACCCACGGCTCCACGAGTTCCTCTGGTTCGGCCTCAAGCAAGCTTGGGCATGCATCTTCGGCGGACTCTTGCTCGCCGGCATCCTCGCAACCCACCTCTGGTATCCGGACATCCCGCTCGCTCGCTACGATTTCCTCGTCTTCTACGCCGTCGCCATCCAAGCCTCCCTGTTTCTCCTGAAACTGGAATCATGGCGCGAGATCGGCGTCATTCTCCTGTTCCACCTCATGGCCACCGGCATGGAGCTTTTCAAAACCTCCGAGTCCATCGGATCTTGGAGCTACCCGGAAAACTCTTTTCTCCGCATCGGTGCCGTCCCGCTCTTCACCGGCTTCATGTATTCCGCCATCGGTTCCTACATGGCACGCGCATGGCGCGGCTTCCATTTCCACTTCACCGGCTTTCCTCCACTCTGGATCGCCGCAACCGTCGCCGTCCTCGCCTACGCAAACTTCTTCACCCACCACTACATCCCAGACATCCGCTGGCCGATCATCATCGCCGGTGCCTTCGCCTTCAGGAAAACCTTCATCCATTTCAAACCGAAGAACTTCGAACTCCGCATGCCCCTGCTGCTTGGTTTCTGCTTGGTCGCCTTCTTCATCTACATCGCAGAAAACCTCGGCACCGTCGCCCGCGCGTGGCAATACCCGGGGCAGGAAAACGGCTGGAAACCCGTCCATTTCTCCAAGTTCACCGCATGGTATCTACTCATGCAGCTATCCTTTGTCCTGATCTATTCACTCCGCCAACTCGAAGCAAAACTCGGAGTCCAGGGTCCCGAAAAAATCATCCCGGGAAAATCGATCTGAGCCGCGACGCTACGATCATTCACCTTCATTCCTAAGACTACGGCGTAACCATTCCCGCAAAATCTTCCTCTCCGGAATATCACGAAGCACCCATGCATCCGTGTGAGCCGAAAAAGGCATGGCCTGGAACGTGAAATTACCAGCAGGAAACGCTTCACGTAGATATTCCTTCACCGGATCCACGCTCGTCTCCTGACTGATGAACTGCTGCCTATCCCCCAACCTCTTCAACCGAACTGCCGCAGCCTCGCGGTCACTCCCTGCATATCCCCATTTCCTGACACCGTCGTAGTGGCTATGACAGATGAAGCCACGCCACAGCGAGGCGATCTCATCGTCATGCAGGCCGATGTAGTTGCAGGCGATCGATCCGCGTGAAAATCCTGCGATGAACACATTCGTTGGATCACCTCCAAACTCCTTGCATGTCCGCCGAACGGTCGCCTTGCAGTAACCAACCGTCGCCCCCACGTCACCCCACCACGTCGTGGCATTCCGTCCGTTTTTCTTGTCCACGAAGGGCATGCAGATCCAGATGACGCCCTTCCCCCCGGAAATCCCGTAGCCAAGATTGCAGGCTTCAATGGTTCCCGGGCCGTTCTTCCAACGGTTTCCCGCATACTCAACGATCACCGGATACTTTCTCCCCTTCACCCAGTCTTTCGGAAAATAGATCAGATGGTGCACCTGAGTTCCCTCGTAGCCCTCACCCACCTGGATGACACGTTTCCCAGGGGCGGGGTCACCAGCTGTTGCTTTTGGTGTGACCAGATCCGGCGAAACGGCCTCAATATCGATCGCCTCCAAGGGCTGGAGCCCAAGAATCAAAGCAATGGCTAACATCGAAATTTTTCCAATCATATCAGCATCCTGTGTTTGTGATTAATCGAACCTCATCCGCCTGAACGATTGCTTCCGTTTTCCCATCGCTATCCAACAGCAGTTCCCCGGCAGAACCGATCCCCCTAACAAGACCCTCCCGACGCCTGTCCGCGCAGGTGAGGGCGACGTGACGCCCTGTTAGATGACAGCGCTCCCGAATGCCTGTGAGCAGATCTAAAAATCCGGAACCTATCTCCGGCGCGTACCGCCCAAGCCGCTTCACAACCTCCAGCAGCACCTCCTCCCGCGCAACCTCCCCGCCACGCTCAATTGCCAGCGAGGTCGCCGCAAGACCCGGCGGAAAATCCTCTGTGTTCACATTAATCCCAATCCCGACGATGACATAATCCTTCCCTGCCTCAACGAGTATACCAGCGATTTTCTTGCCGCCGATCAGCACATCGTTCGGCCATTTGATCTCCGCCAGCGGCACGTATTTTTCCAAGGCCTCCGCCACCGCCAGCCCCGCAACAAGAGACAAGCGCGACCAAAATCCCTTCGGCTCGGTCGGCCGCAGCAGGACGGAAAACGCCAGCGACTCGCCTTTGGGCGAAAACCACTCCGCCCCCCTCCTGCCCCGCCCCGCCACCTGTTCCTCCGCAACAAGCACCAAGCCCTCCGCCATCCCCTTCTCGGCAAGCGCCCGCAACTCGTCGTTCGTCGAGGAAACCTTCTCCCGCCAAAGCAGCCGGAACGGATCCGGCAGTTGCGCGGCGATGTGATCGAAGTCGCTCATTCTAGATCAACAAAATCCAATCCGATATCCAACGCTGGGGCGGAATGGGTCAGCGCTCCCACCGAAATAAAATTAACCTCAGTTTCCGCAATCGCTACCACCGTTTCTAGGTTCACGCCACCGCTAGCCTCAAGGCGCACGCGGTGGTTCTCTCCGCGCATCTCCCCCGCATCTCGCAACTCCTCAAGGGACATGTTATCGAGCAGGATGTAATCTACTCCATCGAGCCTCAGGAAATCTGCAACCTGATCCAGCCGATCCGCCTCAAGCTCGACCTCAACATGAGGCTTCTCCATTTTTACCAAATGGATTGCCTGTTGCAGGGCTTCCAGCCCTCCCTCGGCGGCAAGGTGGTTATCCTTCACCATCGCGCGATCAAAGAGCCCCATGCGGTGGTTGGTGCCGCCTCCATCGGCCACCGCCTTCTTCTCCAACGCCCGGTATCCGGGAGTCGTCTTGCGGGTATCCAGAATCTTCGCACGAGTGTGTTTCACGAGATCCACATACCGGGAAGTCAGCGTCGCAACGCCCGAGAGCCTCTGGAGAAAATTAAGCGCGGTGCGTTCCGCCGTCAGGATGGAACGCGCCTTGCCCTCCACCCGCATCAACATCGCCCCGGCGCCAACCTTGCTACCGTCCTCCACCATTACCTGAATCTCCAGATTCGGATCGACCTCATGAAAAACCTCCGCCGCCAGCCCGATGCCCGAGACAACCCCGTCCTTGCGCACCGTCACGAAAGCCCGTGCAACACGATCTTCCGACACGAAATACTCGGACGTGACATCGCCCTCACCGATATCCTCCTCCAGCGCCATCATAATCAACTCGTGCGACATATCCTTGGATATCCCCTCTTCGTTAGGGTTTAAAGTTTAGAATTTCGGGTTTCAGGCACCCATCACCGTCACCGCGATTCGCCGTCCATGCGGATCCCTCCGGTGTTCAAACACAAAAATTCCCTGCCACGTCCCCAGCGTCATCCGCCCGCCATGGATGGGGATCACCTCACTGGATCGCGTCAGCGCCATCCGGATGTGGCTGGGCATATCGTCTGGCCCCTCGTGGGTGTGGATAAAATCAGGATCGTCCTCCCTCACCAAACGGTCAAACCAACGCTCAAGGTCACGCCGCGCGCTCGGATCCGCATTTTCCATCAGCACAAGACTCGCACTGGTGTGACACAGGAAAACCGTAACCTGTCCGTCCGTGACCCCGGTGTTCCTAACGATCCGCGTAATCTCATCCGTAATCTCATACGTCCCCTTACCCCGCGTCTCCACCTTCATCTCAGCCGTATGCACTTTCATTTCTTCTCTCCCTTGAATTTTAAATTTTGAATTTTGAATTTTTCCAATGCCTTCCCCGTCGCCACATTCAGAAACCTGACCCGCTTCTCCCCCAGCCTCACGACATCGAGCAGGCGGCCATCCTCCGCCAGCGCTCCCAGCCGATCATGGCATGAGTTTTCGAAACGATCCGCCGCTTCGCCATCCCCGAAAACCACATCCCAAGCCAATCCCGAGGACATCTCACCATCTGCGAAAAGAACGTATCGGTCTGCCAACCATTCCCGGGCGACCTCCCCGGCAAGGCCCACATCACCACCTTCCGCAATCCACAGCCTAAGCCCCAGATACCCACCGCTTTCCTCCAGATAGATCTCGTCGGAAATCTCCGGAAAAACAATCTCGCCGCCGTCTTCTTTCTCCGAGGGGAACGCCACTCCGAAGGTGCTCTGAATCCCATCCCGCATCCCCTCCGCAAAAGCCTCCGTCCCTTTCACGTAGGCCGTATCAGCAAACGCCTTGCCTTCCATCGCCGGGAACTGCGTAATCCCCTGCACAAAGGGCGGCAGCGAGAGCAGCAACCGCGCCGCAGGGCCGTCATCGTTCATCGGCAGGAAACCGATCCCCCGTGCGCTCGCCGCGTAGAGGCGCGACTCCGCACCCTTCGCCGCGCCCGCATGCAATGACTCCCTCGCCCGCGCCGCATCATCGCCGGGATACGCGGGCGGCGGCGGGAAATTCTGGTTCAGCAGGATCCGCACAAGCAGCCGCAGCATCGCCGCCTGATCGGGAATATTCTTGGGATCAAAGCGATCCGTCACCCATGCCTCACCACTTACCTGGTCGAACCATCCGATCGCTCCCACAGATTTCACCGCCACCAGCTGTTTGAGCAATTTATCGCCTTCCCGCAGCAACCCCATCCGCCGCCATGCCTCCTGCCTGTCATCCGCACCCTGCGGGCCGAGCCGGCTTTCGATCGCCGCCTCGATCCGATATCCCAACTCCTCCGCCGCAACCCGGTGAAAAACAGGACTTGATAGGAATGATAGCCCATAATCCTTCTCCACCTGCGCGACCATCTCCGGCGGCACAGCGACTTCCCCACCGCCCTGCGCCAACGAACGCAAAGACGCATTCTCCCTCTCCAGCATCGCGATCCTTCCCCTCAAATCTCCATCCTCCATGGAAACTCCCGGAATCACGCCGCCGCGGTGCCCATACAACCAGCCACCTACCCCAAGCGCCACCCCTACCAGCAGCGGCAACAACTGTTTTCCGGACATCATTGGAAACGTCAATTACCTACCCGCAGGCGCATCGAACGGATTCACATCCAGCACACTCGGCCCGCCGAAGACATCCTCCGCGGTCTTACCAGGTATCAGGGTAATCGAGATTGGGGCGCTGCGGTTGCCGAGAGCGTCGTAAGTGTAGATGAAGCGCCGCACTGGCATTTCCTCCCCGGTATTAGGATCGATCCGCTTCACCCGAGAGTCGAACATCTGTTCCTCCACCAGCTGGCCGTCGGTCTTCCTGTAGCCATAACGAGATTTGAACATCTCAGTCTTCTGCCCATCGTAAATCTTGCAGTTCATCGGATTCCCGTGCGCGTCCATCCGGTAGATCGTGACAAGGAAAAGCGCGCCGTTCCCGGTATAAGTCTTCTTTGTCAGCACACGGTTGTCGGGGCTGCGGGTGAAAACGGTTCGCGAACCGTCGTCATGGCGCATAACCCTGACATTCGGCCCGTCGACCGCCTTGAAACCGGACTCTTCCGAGAAAACCGGGAGAATGCATAGCGCGAGGATCGCGGCAAGGCGCAGAAATTTCATTCCGGAAAGTAGCCCCGCTTACCACCTCACCGCAAGCTGCGATTCCCGGCACGGAACAGGGTCATGAGATGAAGGCTTTTACCGCAGCACGCTTCAACCTCAGTTCCCGCCACTCATTTACAAGGCGGCTGGCCTCAATGATCCCGCAACCGGCGGGAAGCGACACTCGCTTTTCATCCCACCAGAGCCCTCGAATCGCCACAACGGCCTCGAATTTCCCGCAATCCCAGACGCCGAACGGCGCACCAAACTCCTCAGGGCAACCGAGGTGCTCGCGCCATATCCTGAGCATATCCATCGTCTCGCTGGTGCGCGGCAGAGGCCCGAGCGCAGGCGTCGGGTGGAGCAAGCGGAGCAGTTGTTTCGGATCCTGCGGTGTTTCCAGGTCGACCGTGATACCTGTATGGAAATGAATGATGGATCCGAGCCGGAGGACGCTGCGCTCCTTGCGTTGCAGTGTGCCGAGATCGAGAAGCTTCGAAACCAGCGTCTGAGCCACGTATTCGTGTTCGCGAATTTCCTTCTCATCCACTCCGAAGACCGCCTCGTCCTCGCGCCGGGCTGTCCCTGCGAGTGCCGCGGTCTCAAGTCTCAGCCCATCCAGGGAAAACAGGAGTTCCGGGGTCGCCCCCGCAAAACCGCCTTCCTCCGAAGCCCATCCATACGAATACAGCGGTGCCGATTGAGAGGCCATCGCGGACATCACCGCCTTCCCGACAGCCACCCCTGCCTCGCCTACTTCCGTGACTACAGGCACGGTCTTTTCAATCTGGCCTTGGTGAATGCAGGCCATAATTTCCTGGAAAACGAATGAGAAAGGCATCGCATCCGGCGTCTCCCAACGGATTACGGGGGCGTCCATCACTGCGTTCATGCGTTGAAACTCCTCTACCGGCATCCTTTGGAAGTCCGACGGAATCCACCACGGCATTTCCTCCTGCGAGGCAAAGCCACGCTTGTAGAATGCCACGCCATCGGCAGGTGGCTCGGCCACAGCCGTGAAAGGCCCCTTGCCAAGGATCACGGTGCCGTCGCGCCTGGCCAGCCATGCGATTCGATCGTTCATGCGCTGCTTCCGTCGGCTGCGGTTTTCCGAACCTTCGGGGGATCGGGGGTATCCTTCGGAACAATCATCTCTATGGATTCCACTGGCACCCATCCTCGGGTCTTCGTAGCAAAGCCCACATACGCCCACCGTCCGGAACGCTGAAAAACCTCCGCAAGGGAGCCGGGAGGGGCATCGATCACCTCCGGCGAAGTGCGCGCTGCATCCGAGTGCAGGACGACCTTGTCACCGATAATCACCGCCTGCCTCTCAAGCGGCGCGAAATCGGCGTCGTCAGGAAAATATCTCCAACCGAGTCCGCCGAGAGACATCAGCATCGGGCCGATGACGAAGCCGACCACACCGGCCACCCTCAGCCGTGATCCGGCGCGGGTCGCGGGAAACACCAGCAAACCCAGCGCAAGCAGCCATGCACCGCACCACAGTCCACCGCGCCAGGCGGCGAGAGGGATCTTCGCAATCGCATACTGGTATTCAGGTCGGTTGATCGTGATCGCACCGTATTTCCTCTCAAGGAAACGGAGGTTCTGCCGCGCCTCCTCGTGCCCCTTATCGCGGGCCAAGGCCCTGCGGTAGTAAAGGGCTGAATGCCCAGGAGCGCCCATTCGGTAGGATGCATTGCCGATGTTGTAGAGTGTGTCAGCTGTGAGGTGCTCATACGGTCCGGCCTCCAACCAAAGCTTAGCCGCGTCTTCGAATTTCGCCGATTCATAGGCCTCCATTGCCTGGCCAGAAATATCCTCTGCATTGGCGGATTCCACAGCAAAGCAGGAAAATGCAAAGAGCAGCACTCCGAAGGATGCACGCCGCAGACTGCGGAGAATTTCGCGCCGGCGCCCCTTAGGAACACCCGGAACATCCCTCGTCTTCCGGAAACAGAGACGGTCCCTTTCCTCGATGATACCACGGATCTCATCATTCTCATCCGGTGCCAGCCAGCGCTCGGCAAAACCTCCGGCAGCTTTGAGGAAACCGAGGCCGTCGTCGGAGGGAACCTTCGCCAATTTCTCAAATTCCCTGCGCTTGGAAGACTTTACCTCGTCCTTCTCGAAAAGGTATCCATAACGCCCCCAGAGCGCCTTGCCGATCAGCGCGAGCGCGAGCGCGGCGGCAAGTGCATGCGGCAGCCACCAAGGAAACACCCTACCCGGAGCGGAGAGCAGATCTCCGGCTTTGATCGCACCGAGGATATCGGTCATCCGCTCGACCGGCAGCGGCAGCGCCTGCGGCGGCCCGGAGGATTCGAAGTTCATCCCGGCAGCAGCAGGTTTCATGTTCAGCGCGATGACATCTGTCGTCACGGTTTCATATTTTCCCGCTTCCGGATCGAAATAGACCAAGCGGAAAGGCGGTATCCCCGTCTTCATCTCAAGCGGACGAATGAACTGGCTAAAAACAACCGAACCGCTGAGCTCTCGACGTTCCTCGCCGCGCTGGTTCGGTGTCGCGTCATATACCTTCCAACCGCCCGAATCGACCATCGCAGGTGAACGCAGGTTATCAAGATTCCCGCTGCCGCTGACGATCACATCAACGGATAGCGGCTCGCCCTCGGTAACATCGGTTTCCTTGATCGACGTCCCTATGGTGAACTTGCCCACCGCGTTGTCGAAACCTTCCGGCGCACCCTCCGGAAGTGCGGCGATCTCGAAGCCGAGCTTCGGCACATCCACAGTCGCCTGGACATTCACACGTCGGGCAAAGCCGTCGAATATGGTCTTCACATAGATCACGCGCACCGTCGCCGGCCCGATCTCCACCTGTCCGGCGGCGATTGCAGTCATCGTCGTCTGGTAGGAAAGGGAAACATACGGTTTACCCAGCAGGTTCACCCTGCCCGGAGGATCACTTGCCTTAAACCTCCACACAGCGAGCCCTTTCCTATCGAATTCCGGCACACCCCAATCGCGGACGTTTCTCGCAAGTTCCTCGGGGACGTAAATCTTGATTTCTGCAGCAACCGTCTGGTTCGCGTAGATCTTCTTCTGAGGGATGCGGATGACGCTGGCGTATTTCACCACCTCCCCGAGTTCCTCCGGCTGGGAAGGCGCTTCACCCCATCTCAGGTCGCTCGGGTCGAACACTTCCAAACGGATCGGTTCAGTCATCAGTTTGACTCCGTTCACCATCACCTCGACGGCCGGAATCTCGTGAATCCCCACCGCATAGCTGGAAACAAGGAACTGGAAGCTGGATTCAATCCTGCGTCCGGGGAACTTCTGCGGACGGCCGAACCCAATCGGCTCGATCACCACATCCTTCACCTTCCGAACGCGTGGCATCTCGTCCGGTTCCTGGCCATCCACGCGGATCTCGAAAAGGCATTGCTCCCCTCTCGCAACGTAGCCGGAGGAAATCTTGCTCCTGACACCACCGTAACCGATGGCAACGCCGAGCAGCGTGAGGAAGATGATTCTGAGTGTGAGTGCATTCATATATTACCAATCTTTTTCGGGATTCCTGAACTCCCGCCGCCCGGGTGATAGCGGGCCTTTCTCCAAATCTGCATTTTCCGAAAGGATGCGCCGGGCTCGCTCTTCGGGCGATTCGTTCGGATCTCCCTCGCCTTCCTCTTCGGTAGTATCGGGTTCCTTGCCTTTGTCGCCTTCCTCCTCCTCGTCGCCGCCCTTGCCCTCCTCGTTTTCCTCGTCGCCGCTGCCGGCGTCACCATTCTCCTGCGGCTCACCGCCACCCTCACCTTCCTGCGGCTCACCTTCGCCCTCACCTTCCTGCGGCTCTCCTTCGCCCGGCTGCGGCATCTCCTCTTCCGTCTGCTGCTTCTCCTCTTCGAGAAGTTCCTGGAGCCTCTTGAGGTAATTTATCGTGAGTTTCTCGTTGCGCCGCGGCGCGGCGTCCGCCGGGTCTTTGGCCAAGGCCGAGCGGTAATGCCTCACCGTATCCGTCCAGTTAAGGATGATCGAATCGAGACGGATGAACTCGTTGGTCTCCCCGGATTCGGGCGGCTCCGCCTCAGCCATCCGTTTCAGCTGCTCTTGCACCAGCTCATCGAACTTTTCCATATCAGGGATATCATCACCCTCCGGATAGCGACTGCCGGAAAGACCCATCCAGCCGAGTTGGAAAAGTGTGTTACCCATCCCCTCGTGTGCCGCTGCAACAACCTCCGACTCGTCGGCAAGAAGCGCCTCGCTGTATGCCATCCGTGCGCCACGGTAGTCCTGCGCCTGATACGCAGACAAAGCCTCCCCAAGCCGGTATTTCGCCCGCCGCCCGCCGGGTTGCTTGCCATCGGCAAGGAAACGGTAGGCATCCCGTGCCTCATCATAACGCTTTTCAGTGAACGCCTTGCGGGCTTCCGAAACCGTATCCGCCCATGTCTGTTGCGGCACCATCAGGAAAAACAGCATTGCAGCCGCACCGGACATCCCTCTCCAGCGCGTACCAGAGACAATGGCACCCATCAGAAAAACGATAGCCGGAAACAACGCCCATTGGAAAAATTCGATCACGATCCTTGTCCGCCCACCTTCCATTTCGAACGCATCGATGCCCTCGATCGCAACCTCCACCATCGAAGGGATGTCCGCACCACGCCCGGCGATCACATACCGGCCTCCCGTCCCGTTCGCCAACTTGCGCATCACCTCCGGCTGCAACCGACTCAATATCCGGTTTCCTGCCTTGTCCACCAAACCATCGGGGAAATCCGGATGGGGCACAAAACCGCCGTCTTCGGTCCCGACCCCTACGGCAAAGATCGTCACTCCGGAGCTCTCGGCGTCGGCGATGATCGCGTCGAGGTCGCCTTCGTTCTCCTCGCCATCGCTAATCACAATGAGCGCGTTGTTCTTTTGCCCTGTTTCCCTAAGCGTCGCCGTCGCCAGCTTGATCGCAGCCGCAATATCAGACCCCCCCTTGGAAACCCACTTCTCGTCGATCTGCTCCACCGTTTCCTTCACCGCAACGTGGTCGATGGTCAGGGGCGCGGAAAGAAACGGAGATCCAGCAAAGCCGATCAATCCCACACGGTCGTCTTTCAGCGATTCAAGCAGCTCGTAGATGACGATCTTCGCCTGCGCCAGGCGATCCGGTTTCACGTCCTGCACTCTCATGCTGCGCGAAAGATCGAGGGCAATCATGACATTGCGGCCGCTTGTCTTTTCCGTCTTGGTGCCGGCATCGCCCTGCGGTCTTGCCAAGCTGAAGATCAGCGCCGCCATGGCCGCGAGTATCATCCCAAGAGCCAGCCAGCGTGGCAGCGGATGATCGCGCTTTACCAGCCTTCCCCGCAGCCGCTCAGCCGCAAACTCCTCCCACGGCCTTTTCATAAAACGCCCCGTCAGGACAGCACCGACCGCGAGGATCGGCACTGCGACCCACAGCCAAAGCCATGCTGGATATTCGAAATTCATACTAGGAGACCGTCCTGTTCAGGGAGATATAAACCGACAAACCCATCGCCGCCAGCAGGGAAAATCCGACAAACCACCCGTAGAGTTCCCTGTCGTCAGTCACCGTCAGGCTCCGGGACTCGGTTTTCTCAAGCTTGTCGATGGTCTGAAAATTATTCTCCAGATCCTCGAGGCTCTGCGCCCAGAAATGCTCACCACGCGTCTCGCTCGCGATCTTCTGCAATGTCGGAAGGTCGAATTCCTGCCGGGGGAATGTCTGAATACCGCGGGAAACCCGTCCCTTCTTCGTGCCGATCGCCACGGTATAAGTCTTTATCCCGAGTGTCTTGATGTGCTTCGCCGCCTCAAGCGGAGAAATCTTCCCGGAGTTGCTGGCACCGTCCGTAATCAGCACGATAATTTTGCTCTTCGCCTCCCGGTTGTCGAGCCGTGTGGCGGCGGTCGCAAGGGCGGAGCCGATCGCCGTGCCCTGTTCCTCGACGGTGCCAATGCCTTGGCGGTTCAGCCTCAGCCCATCGAGCCCGAGCCGCAGCCAGTCATGATCCAATGTGATCGGGCTCACCGAAACAGGCCTTCCCGCGAACGCCACCAGTCCGATGCGGTCATCGGGACGACGCGAGATGAACGCATCGACCACCCGCTTGGCCGCATCGATACGGCGCATCGGACGGCCGTCCATCCGGAAGTCGTTGATGTCCATCGAGAGCGAGACATCAAAGGCGAGCACGATGTCGATACCGCTCGCAATCCGGCTCTGGTATTCTTTGCGCCACACCGGCCTCGCCATGCCGAGGATTGCGAAAACCAGCGAGGTAAAGACCAGCGGAACCCCCACGTTCCACGCGAGACGACTGACCTTTTTCCCCAAACTCAGGAGAACGCCGAGATTAGGAAAAACCACGGCACCCGTCGCACCCCTACCCCGCCTGAGTAGCAGCAACAGCAGGCACGGCACGAAAAGCAGCAGCCAGCCCGGCTGCGCGAATCTAAAATGCTCAATGAAGTCCTCGATCATTGGGTGTGGATCCTTTCCAGCAGTTCCAGCCCGCCCGAATAAAATTCGGAAGCCGCCTCCTCCGCCACATCGGGAGCATATTTCAGCTCCGCAAGCTTCGCAAAGAATACCCCAAGCGATTGCCGGACATCCTCCGGCAGCCCCTTCAGCGCGTCGTGGCGGGAGACAAACTCCTCATGTGTCTCGAAAAGCGCGGGCTCTCGCATGCTTTTCGAAAGGTAGCGCCTGAGAATCACTGAGACGCGAACCGCTGCTTCCCGCGCAGAGCTTCCCGCTCCCTTCTCGAAATCACCCTTCGCCTCAAGGTAGGCCTCACGCCTCTCCTTGCCCGGGTCGGAGACGGTCTTCTTGCGCCTTAGAAACATCACAAGCAGAACAACTCCCAACACCACACCCGCCGCCGCGAAATACCACCATACCTGCGGCTCCCAGACCGGCACCAGATCAATGGCATCCCGAGATTCGACAAGTTCGAAGCTGTTTTCATTTTCCTCCATAACTCCTATTTTCGTCGCCTGCCTCGCCGTTTCAATAGCACGTGCAGCGCCGGCAGCGTGTCACGATCCGTTGAGAGCGTCGCCGCATCGATTCCGTGCTTCTTGAATACCGCAGCCGCGCCCTCCGCTTGTCTCTTCATGAGCTTTTTATAGCCCATTCGGAGATTGGCGTTGTTCGTGTTGACGAGGGTTTCAAACCCCGTCTCCGGATCGACCATCACCACCTTCCCCGCCTTGGGCAACTCCTCCTCCAACGGATCGTTCACCCGCAACGCCACCATCTCATGCTTGCGGGAAAGCTTGCCCAGCGGTTTATCCAGCGAGTCAGCATGGAAATCGGAGATCATGAAAACCAACGCCTTGCGCTTGAGCGATTTGATTAGGAAATCGCAAGCCTCGCTGATCGACGTTCCCTGCTTTTCCGGCTTCGCCATCAGTATCTCACGGATCATACGCAACAGATGCCGACTGCCCTTCTCCGGAGGGATGAACATCACCGGCTCGCCCGCAAACACTAGCAGGCCGACCTTGTCGCCGTTCTGCAACGCGCTGAATCCCAGCACCGCCGCAATCTCCGCCGATAGCTCCCGCTTGCTCAAGTGCTTGCTCCCGAAATCCGCCGACCCGGAAACGTCCACCGCCATGATCACGGAAAGTTCCCGCTCTTCGCGGAATTTCCTGACGTATGGCTGATTCATCCTCGCTGTCACGTTCCAGTCAATAAAACGCACTTCGTCACCGTGCTGATATTCTCGAAAATCATCAAAATCCAGACCCTGACCCCGGAACGACGAGAGATACTCACCGGAAAACGACTCGCGAACAAGTCGTCGCGCCTTCAACTCGAGCTTCCGCACCCGAGCCATCATCTCCTCGATCTGTTCCTCTTCCCTCATCTGATACTCTTAATCCAGCCCCTCTTCCAAAGTCTTCATTGGGGTTTCGAATTTAAAATTTAGATTTCCAACTACGGCACAACGACCTTAGCCAGCACCCTCTGAACGATGGTGTCCGTGGTAATCCCCTCCGCCTCGGCCTCGTAGGTGAGGAGAATGCGGTGGCGCAAGACATCCAGAGCCATATCCTTGACGTCCTGCGGGGTCACGAAAGACCGCCCCTGCATGAACGCCCTGGCACGCGCGGCGAGGGCGAGGTTGATCGTTCCGCGCGGCGAAGCCCCAGAGCGAACCCAGTTTTTCAGTGGTGCATCCACTTTCACCGGAAAACGGGTGCAGTAGATCAGTTCAACGATGTATTTCCGTATCGACTCATCGATGTAGACCTCGTTCACCAGCTCGCGGGACGCACCGACCTGTTCCGGAGTCGCCTTGTTCTGCGTTTCATAAATCGGCGCGGAGGTCGCCATCCGATTCAGGATCTCAAGCTCCTCATCCTTCGTGGGGTAGCCGACGTTCACTTTCAGCAGGAAACGGTCAAGCTGTGCTTCGGGAAGCTGATAGGTTCCCTCCTGATCGATCGGGTTCTGGGTCGCCAGCACAAGGAAAGGCTTGGGCAGCGGGTAGGATCTATCACCCAGCGTCACTTGCCGCTCCTGCATCGCCTCCAGCAACGCGGACTGCACCTTCGCCGGTGCCCGGTTGATCTCGTCAGCGAGGATCAGGTTATTGAAAATGGGACCCAGCTTCGGCTCGAACCTAGCGTCCTGCGGATGGTAGATCATCGTTCCGACAAGATCCGCAGGCAGTAGGTCCGGGGTGAACTGGAACCGCGCGAACGACGCCGAAAGCGATCCAGAGAGGGCTTTCACCGCCAGGGTCTTGGCCAGCCCGGGCACTCCCTCCAGCAGGATATGGCCGTTGCAGAGCAAGCCAACAAGCAGCCTGTCTACCAAGTCATTTTGCCCCACCAGCACCTTCGCCATCTCGGCCTTCACTTCGCCGATCCATGCACTGCTTTCCGAAATCCGTTCCTGTAGTTCTTCCGTTGTCATATAAAACTGCGCGTAGCTTGCCATCACCCGCGCCCAGTGCAACCGGCAATCCCGGACTTGCGGAAATTGATCCCGGCTTAACCCATCCCTCAGCGGGCTCTCTTACGCCTAGCCTCCATCACCGTCGGTTCCCCGCAATACGGACAGCGAAAGCTATTCCTGAAAATGATTGAGTGCGCGACCTTCAACTTGTGGCTCCAAAATAATTTCGTCGCACTGCGGTGTTTCGAGCACCGGCGGCTCGCTAGCGGAGGCACCATGCACAGCGGGCATCTCAGCCGTCCGCTCAGGAGAAAATTCGTCACCATACAAAACAGCGCAACCGCCAAGGCCACCCATGCGTAGAGAAACCATCGATTTCCCCCGAGAATAATTCCGCTGAGAAAGAACCCAAAAAACGTAGGAATCATCAGGAACATGACCAGCACCAGCACGGATGCGATCCTGAACCTCCTCAATGTGTATTCTGATGGCAACCGGTGCATGGGGCAGGCAAGTGTGAATTTTTAACGATCCGCGAGCCATGCCCCGGGCGAAGGCCGTAATACTTAGCTATATTGATCATTAGCAATTAAAATACCACATCATGGTGGAATTTCTTTCAAAAATCCGCATCATCCGAACAAATCCGGCTCCACCCGATCTGTCGATCCGCCCTTTGCCGGTTTGGCGAGTATCGAGTCGATCTCCGTGAGCAACTCGAAATCTGGTTCTTCCTCCCGCTTCAGGATCTGCTGCAGCCGATCGCGCCATTCATCCGGATTGCCTCCCTTTTTTCCCGACAGGATCAGCACAAGCTCGGACAGTCTCCCGCTGACGGAAAGCTCCCGCGCCGTGCGCTTCAGCCATGCATCGAGATATGGCTTTCTATTTCCTTCCGCTGACATGTGGGGACGCTAGCGAGCCAGCCGCCCGGGTCAATCCGGCACTGACTTCCTGAACATCTCGGGCAGCGCAGCCATGTCCCCGAGCGGATCCAGCCCCGGAAAGGAACCAGCGCTTCGAGTCCGCCGCATTGCCAGCAGCCGTTTCACTTCCCGGATAGCTTCGCTGCCGTGGCCGCATCGAGATTGAATGTCCCGGTATCATACGGCTTGAAGGGCTCCTTCTCCTTGATCTGGTATTCGAACACCTTCAACGGCTTCTTACCCTCCACCTCGGACATCAGATAAACACGTATCGTCAATGCCTCCATCCCGGTGCCCCCTTCCAGTTTCTTTATCGAATACTGCACCTCGTTCGAGCCTAGGCGGGCGCCTCCGGTGATCACCTCCGCCTCCTTTGCATTCGCAAAACGGTGGCGACTGATCTTATTCACCTGCACCTCTACCTCGCGTCCCGGGCAGAACACATACACCTTTGCAATCGTGGTCGCCGGATTCGCCACAATCGGTGCTGGCGGCACAATTCCCGATGGCTGCGCCTCGGGCACACCGCGCAGATAGCTCAGGTCGCCCGCCGCAAGTTCCTTCCGCACATCCGGCAGTGCGGTGAGGTTCACGAAGTCCGCCTTGTCATAGAGCCAGCCGCGTCCGCCCTTGACAAAGGAAAGCACTAACAGGTTGTTCGTCGGCTCGCCCCCAACCCCGAAGTCGACCTTACCAAAATACGCAGCCTTCGCCGTCGCGCCGTTCTGCTTGGCTTCCAGGAAAGTCAGTCCATCGAGACCCGGCGGCGGAGCCGGAAGATCGAACACCGCGGCAGGAAATGCTCGTTTCTCGGAGACAATCCGGTTCCTTACCTCCACACGTCGGTGCCTTGCGGTCACCATCTGCCAGGTTCGAGCATCTTTCTGGATCAGCGCATTTCTCCACACCGCATAGGTCTTCTCCAGCCCCGGCCGCAGGCTCTCCTGGGCGCCACAAATTGC
Source organism: uncultured Verrucomicrobiales bacterium (assembly GCA_905478925.1). Lineage (GTDB taxonomy): Bacteria > Verrucomicrobiota > Verrucomicrobiia > Verrucomicrobiales > Akkermansiaceae > Luteolibacter. The sequence goes on along the minus strand of CAJQKQ010000020.1, from coordinate 53,113 downwards.
GGGCATGGCGAGGATCATCAATAAAATATGCCGTTTCATGAACGAAACGATTGGACAAGCGCCCCCGAATCACAACAAACAAATCCCAGCGTATTGCGGATACGTCCCATACGCCGCATTTCCATTATGAGCCAAATTCTGCAAAAGGTCGCACCCATCGGCGAATCGAGGGACAAGGAACTGCTGAAATCCGCCTCCAGTTATGTCTATGCGAGCCGGCACGGCGCTGAACTTCTCGCCCATGTTTTCTTCCCGGAGACCACCGGAGAGACCGGCCGATCAGTGGTTGCATTCTTCCACGGGGGCTTCTGGGACACCCCCATGGTCAGCCAGTTCGTTCCGCACTGTCACCACTTCGCAAGCCGTGGCGCGGTCGCCGTCTCTTTCGAATACCGAGTCAGCTCAAAAAACGGAACCGGCCCCGTAGAAGCCGTCGAGGATGCCAAGGCCGCCCTTCTCTGGCTCCATGAAAACGCGGATCTGCTCGGCATCGATGCAGAAAAAATCGCCGTCGCCGGTGCCGCAGGAGGCGCCTTCCTCGCGCTACAACTTGCGATGCAAAAGCATGGCAAGGATACCGCCATACCTCAGATTCCGAAAGCCGCCATACTGTTCAGCGCCGTGGTCAACACCACCCCGAAAGGCCAGTTGTCCGAGCGCTTCCCTGACAAAAAAGTAGCCAAGGCTCTCAGCCCCAACCGCCTCGTACGCCGCAAGCTCCCGCCCATACTGCTAATGCACGGAAAGTCCGACCGGGTCACTCCCTTCGAGGAAGTCGCCACCTTCCGCCGCCGCATGAAATGGCGTGGCAATCGCTGCAAGCTCCTCGAATTTAACGGCGCGGAGCACAGCTTCTTCAACTTCAACGTCAGCCACACGAACTTCGAGATGACAATCGGCGCCGCCGACCACTTCCTTCTCGAACAGGGACTCATCCCTCCCGCCCCCGAGGAATCCCATTAGGGAAGCATTCCAGGCTGGCCGCGCCACACTCCGGAGAGGCGTCTCTCCGAGCGCCTGCACAACCCAAGCCATTTCCGAAGTCCTTATCTGGCGATCGGAGACACGCCGTTCCTAACAAAAAAACGGCCGGGATCACTCCCGGCCGCCTTGATTGAATCAGTGATCCTTATCCGATGACCTCGGGCCAGTCGGTGTGGAACATTTCGCCGCGTGGCTTGTCGGTGCGCTCATACGTGTGAGCACCGAAGAAGTCGCGCTGTGCCTGCAGCAGGTTCGCAGGGAGCACCGCACTGCGGTAGCTGTCGTAGTAGCCGAGCGATGCGCTGAAGGCAGGAATCGGGATACCTGCGAGCGAAGCGATGGAGACGACTTCACGCCAGTTCTGTTGGAACTCCGTGAGGAGCTTGGTGAAGAACGGAGCGAGCATCAGGTTGCTGAGCTTAGCATCGGTGCGGTAGGCATCGGTGATGTCGTTGAGGAAGCGAGCACGGATGATGCAACCGCCGCGCCAGATCGCAGCGATCTTACCGAGATCGAGACCCCAGTTTTTCTCCTCGCCCATGGAGGCAATGAGATCGAGTCCCTGTGCATAGGAGATGATCTTGGAGGCGAAGAGTGCGTCGTGTACCTTTTTCACCAACTCGGCTTTCTCGATGGAAATCTCCACATCGGGACCGGTAAGGATCTTGCTGGCATCCACACGCTTTTCCTTCATCGAGGAAAGGATACGGGCTTCGACCGCCGCGTTGATAGTGGAGATCACCACCGCGTTTTCCACCGCGTTGATCAGAGTCCAGCGGCCGGTGCCCTTCTGGCCAGCGGTATCGAGGATCTTGTTGACCAGCGCGTCGCCAGTTTCCGGATCGTTCTGTTCGAAAATCTTCGCGGTGATCTGGATGAGGTAGCTTTCGAGGTCGCCTTCGTTCCAGTCGGTGAAGACTTTCGCGAGCTCGGCGGGAGTGAATCCAGCTTTCTTAAAGATGCTGTAGGCTTCGCAGATGAGCTGCATGTCGCCGTATTCGATGCCGTTATGGATCATCTTCACATAGTGGCCCGCGCCGCCGGTGCCGATGTGTGTCACGCAAGGCTCGCCTTCCACTTTCGCGGAAATACTTTCGAAAATCGGCTTCATGACATCCCATGTGGAGACTGGGCCGCCGGGCATGATGGAAGGCCCCTTGCGTGCACCTTCTTCGCCACCGGATACACCGGCTCCGATGAAACGGAAGCCGAGATCACCGAGCCACTTGTCGCGGCGCTCGGTATCGGTGTAGAGCGAGTTGCCGCCGTCGATGATGATGTCGCCCTTGTCGAGGAGCGGAAGGAGGGACTCAATCACCGCGTCCACCGGTCCGCCAGCCTTGACCATGATCATGACCTTGCGCGGGGAAGCCAGCGAGCTCACAAAGCCCTCCAGCGTTTCCTCACCGACGAGTTTCTTGTCGGGGTGCTTGGCGACGAAATCCGTCATCGCGCTGGTGGTGCGGTTGTAAACGGAGACCTGAAAGCCCCGGGATTCAACATTCAATACGAGGTTCTGACCCATGACGGCCAGTCCGATTAGTCCAAAGTCGCTGTTACTCATGATAATTAACCGGAGTATGCCCGGCACGCGGATGTAGAGAAACGAACGGTTCAGTGCAACCCCTTGTTGCCTTTTCTCCGTCGATTTCACAGATTCCCTGTGTGAACCTTCCGAATGCGATCACCGTCTCCCGCCTGTTCCTGACTGCTGGATTTATCATTTTTGTCTCATGGGAGAGCACTTGGGGGCACATCACCGCATTGGTGCTGTTTGTCGTCGCAGCCGCCAGCGATTTCTTGGACGGCTGGCTGGCTCGGAAAATGAATCTCGTCACCCCACTCGGAAAACTGCTAGATCCGCTCGCCGACAAGATTCTCGTGTGCTCCGCCTTCGTTTTTCTCACCGCACAGGAGCTCTGCCCAGTGTGGATCACCGCACTGATCATCGGCCGGGAATTCCTAGTCACGGGCCTTCGCCAGATCGCCATCGAGGCCGGGCAGGTGCTTGCCGCCGACAGTCTCGGAAAATGGAAAACAACCTTCCAGCTCACCTATCTCATCTCCGGCATGATCTGGCTGACATTGGAGACGATGGAGCGTATCCCGCAGTCGCTGACCGCTTTCCACACCCTCACCATCCCATGGGGCGAGGGCGCATGGCTGATGCCGATCAGCCTCGGAATCGCCGTCGCACTGACGGTGATCTCGGGCTGGAACTACATCTGGTCATCCCGCTACCTGCTGCGGGGCTCCTGAATTACTTACCCAGAAGGTAGGCGAAGAGATCTCTGAGCTCATCCGGATTGAGGCGGTTGATCATCGCCGGCGGCATCGGCGAAACTTTCGACGCTGCGATCGACTTGATATCGGCTCGGCTGATTTCTATCTGCTGATCGAAATCAAATGGATTGATCCCGATCGAGAGAATCTCGTCCTGCTCATTGAGAACACGCCCGACGATTGTCTTGCCCTCATGGGTCACAATCTCGGTGAATTCGTATTGGTCGGAAATCACATTACTTGGGTCGATGATTGAGCGCGCAAGATCCTCCACGGTGAAGCGTCCCGCGAGGTTCGTAAGATCCGGTCCTTGAGCACCGCCCAGAGTTCCGAACTTATGGCATGCCGAGCAAAGCGAAGCTTCAAACATCGCTTGACCCTTCGCCTTGTCGCGACCTTCCAAACCTTCGTTGGCGACTTTCACCACCTCTTCAAGCGTCCACGCACGACCAGGCCCTTGCACAGGAGGAAGCACTTTTGGCTTCTTTTTCGGAGCCTTGGCATCGACTGCGAAGAGTTCTTTTTCCTGCTCAGTTCCGTTGTCATAGATCTGTTGCCGTATCATTCCGATTGACGGCGCGTAGCTGGCACCACCGCGGCGGCTCTCGATTTCACGGAACCAGTTGAACGCACGGCGCCTTTCACCGGCAGCCCACGGCCCTTTGACCGCACGCAGGCAGTAGAGGTAATGGATCTGGGTGGTGGGAGGATGATTTTTCATCACCGCGTTGATGTCGTTCCCGTAGCGCGAATTCCTTTCCACTAAGTTCTGCCAAGGAGCTGGCTTTTCGGCGGGTGCCTCGTCCATGAGTTTCAATGTCCGGGCAACAACACCCGGTGCCTGCAGGTAGCAAAGCATCCTTGCGAGTTCGAAATTCAGCGAACGTTCGTCCGACGGATAGGACTTATCGATCTTCGCAACCACCGCCTTACGCTCCGCATCCGTCGGCTCACCACCGCGGATGAATGCCAGGCCAGTGGCTCTCAGCCAGTTGAGCTTCTGCTGTAGGGAAAGGCCTTCCCAATCCGTGGCCATTAGAATTTTCAGGGCGAGATCACGATGCTTTTTGCCATCGATGCGGACCATGGCCATTGAGCCAATAATACGTGCCCAGGCGTTCTTCTGCTCGGCAATGCGTGGAGCCCAATCGGTGTTTGGGAAACGCTCAAGTGCGGCCTTTGCGAGGAAGCGCAGCGTCCTGTCATCCGAACCGAGATTTTCCAGAACCAGGGCACCATTGACGTCCTTCGGATTGCGGACGAATTCCGAAAGCTGGTCACGCACCTCATGAACCGCCTTTTTCGCAGGCTGCGGTGCCGTGGATTCGCTACCGGTATAAACCACCCTCCAAAGATGCGAAACCCCGCGGCGGCCACCGGTCGCGAAATACATCGATCCGTCCTTACCAATCACACCGTCTGTGACGGGCAGTCCGGCACCGGCCACAAGTTCCCCTTTCTCAACCTTGAAAGAGGCACCGTCCGGCGTGAAGTGCAGCGAGTAGATCGTCGCGAAAGTCCAGTCGAGCGCATAGAGTGCCTGCTGGTATTTCGCAGGAGCCTTGAAACCGCGGCCAGCAAGCATACCTGTCGGCGATCCGGGACCGATGTTAAGCACCGGTTTAACGCTATCCTCGTAATAGGAGGGCCATTTTCCGCTTCCGTTGCGCCAACCTTGCTCCGTTCCCGGAACCACGTGAATAATCCGATTCGGGCGATACCATGGCATCCCGAAATCCCATTCCATGTCTGCATCGTAGGAAAACAGCTCACCGTTGTCGTGAAACGCCGCGTCAAAAGTATTCCGCTGCCCCATGGAAACCCGCTGCCAATTCGAGCCGTCCGGTTTGAAGCGGGCGGTCCACCCTGCCGGGGGATTCACGTTCGCAGCGTGTCCCCTGCCATCGCGGTTCTTTGGGATCAACTGATCCTCCTGCCACACCTTTGCTGGAAAGGAATCGGAAACATCGGTAAGTTGCCCGTAGTTCCCGCTCACCAAATAAAGCCATTCCTTGTCAGGCGAGACCACCAGCGAGTGCACCCCGTGCTCTCCGCCGGCCTTGATGCCTTTCAGCAGCTTTGGCGTCCCCCAGCCTTCGCCCTTTGCATCAACCACCCAGACCCCGGTCTCGGACGGGTTCTTCTTCGTCGTTTCGTTCACCACGATGTAGAGCTTACCTTCGAACCAAAGCACCCCGTGTCCGCCTGCAACCGGAATATCCAGAGCCTCCACCTTCGTTTCGCCACCAGCGAGCGGAGGAACCGTGATCCGGTAAAGTCCGCCGTATTGATCCGTTGCGATCAGCCTGCCCTTGTCGTCCTCGGTCAATCCAACCCAACTACCCTCACCCTTCTTGACGTCATAAATCTTTTCCAACTTGAAACCCTCGGCGACCTTGAACTTCTTGGTCATATCGGTTACTTCCGCCTGCACAGAAACGCACCACACCATTCCAGTCGCCAATAATCCAATTCCTAAGCTTTTCATCAGGGGCAGATACTCTGCGGGACAATCCGATCTCTCAACTGAAAAGCACATTTTCCCACAAAAAGCCCAATGAACCTCCCATCACCGGAAAAAACCTCCGCCCTCGAACAGCGGATGGCCTCCCTCGGGATTGATACTGCAGATCTGCTTGAGAAGTTCGTCCGTGGCTCCGGGGCAGGCGGCCAGAAGGTCAACAAGACCTCAAGCTGCGTCTTCCTCAAGCACCTGCCCACCGGCATCGCCATCAAGTGCCAGGTCGAGCGCTCCCGTGAAATGAACCGATTCCTCGCCCGCCGCGAGCTCTGCGCACAGTTCGACGCCATCGCCAACGGCAAGGCCTCCGCCAAAACCCAGGCAATCGAGAAACTCCGCCGCCAGAAACGCCGGAGATCCAGGCGCTCTAAACAGCGCTCCGTGGCCGACAAGCGAAAGCTTTCTGATAAGAAAGCATTACGCAAGTCGCCGAGTGAGTGATCAATCGCTGGAAATAATTGCCGGAATTTCACGCATCCGACTCGCTGCATTAGCCTGCCAGATATCGACCGAGGCATCTTCGGCCGGATTACCTTCCGTATCATAGACGCTGCCTTTGATTTCGATGATCTCGTCCTTCGCTATACCGCCTCTTCCTTCGACTTTGGAAAGATCGAAATCCGTGAGGATCTCACTCAACTGCTCCTGGCATAGTGACCTTCTCTAGCTCGATGAAATCCTCTCCTCCCTCCACAGCCTCGGATTTCACGAGTCCCGTCCCGGGATGATACCATTTCAGATGTTTGGTATGGCTTAAGCTTCCGTCATCCAGAGACTCCGAAGAGACTTCGATCTTGACGCACCCTTCGAACTTACCAGCAGGCACCTCGAGATCTTCTTTCCCAATCACACGGATTTCAAATTCTCTCCGGAACTTCTGTTCAGTCGTTTCGCCATCTTCGTCCTTCCATCTCGAGCTCCCGGATGAGCGTCCTGATGTGTTTACTCCTGCAACGAGCTTAGCTGGAAGTTCCGGCTCTGGCTCGTTATACGAGGTCGCGTCATCATCGCCAGAACCGGACTTCAGAAGCAGCGCGCCGTCGAGAACGTATTGACTCGTATAGGTGTAGGGTTCTTCTCCGTCTTCGATCCACTCGGTTTTCTCTTCGAAAGTGGTCTTGTCGCCTTCTTTTACAACGTTCTCGAACCATGTCTTCATCGTCACGGAAGAACCATAGGAGCGTCCTTTATACGTCAGGACCATTCCTTCTTTGGCGGGAATCAGATCAGCCGCAGTGGCGAGAACTACCGCCTCAACCTTCTTTCCGGTGGGTGTCGGCATGCGCTCCGGTGCCACCCCAAGAGCAAGGCTCGCACGCAGGCCGTCGTCTTGGAATCGAAGGCTGGTGGAAACGTTCTCGAAGTCCATGATACCGGACATTTCGGCAGGCTCGGTCCGCGGAGCGGCGGGGAATCCGAAAGCGACGGATTCCATGGTATGTGCTTCGGGATTCCAGCGGTAGCCTTTCCCTCCAGGGCAGAAAACATCCTCACCATAGTGGAGGACCTGGAAGGTCACCGGATCTTTCCCTGGAAATTCCCGATGCCACTCGTTCAAAATAGGAAGAGCCTTCCAACTTTCCTCTCTGAGCCGATCGATGGGGTCCATGCGTTCGACTATTGCCTCCAGTCCAGCGAGAAACGCGGGACTTGAATCGAGCATCATCTGTGTTGGAGCAGCGAGGATTTTTGATTGTTCGGTCGTGAGCTTGTGTTTTTCGCGCCGCATCGCACGGAGAAGCAGGTCCTCGCGGAGAGAAACGAGCAGGGCGTTAGGGAGGGTTGCATAATACAGTTGGGCGTTGACACCGATCTCGCCCTCATTACCAGTCACCACAACGTAGGAACCAGCGTCACTCTTCTTCGTTTGCCACTTCACTGAATCGGGAGCAGACGTATCCATCATACCTTTGATCGCGGTCATAAACAGGGCGAGCTTCAGCCTACTGTTGGAACCAATCCTCACCAAGAGAGGCGCATTCAGAAAACGTTCGAAGTCTTGCGATGAAGTCGCGTCCCAGAACAGGCTTTTCTCCAGATCCAAGGAGACGGAGCCAGTCATCCAAGCTAGCGGATTGATCTTCAACCCGGGAAGAAACTCGATCAGCATCTCATTGTATTCGCGAAATTTCGCTCCCTTCGTATCCATGGCCAAGGCGACATGGAAAAGGCACTCCTCCGATACCCAACGCGCTATGTCACTGAGTTCCGCATTCCCGCAGAGTTGGATGAAATCCGCGAAATCACTATCCATGGTGAGAGGCATGACGCTCAGATCGAAAGCGAGCTTTTCCTTTTTGCTAACCACGCGGATCGCGATTGGATCGAATGCTTGTGACCATCCGCTTTCGTAACCGCGACGCCACCGCTCATAAGCGTCCTTCTCCGGCACAGTCGCAGAATCGATTCCGAGCTCCGAAGCCGGCTTCATAAAATTCATCGTGCCGAAATTGGCGCAGATCATCTGCCCGTCTCTCCATACGGTTTCGCCAAGGAAGGATGCGTATTCATCCGTTACTTTTTTCCCTGCGAGGGCCTGCGAGGTCAATTGGCCCAGGGCTGCGAATGCACGGGTTCGACGAGAGGCCGCGATACGGAGTTCCGGTCCCGCCCAACGGCGTATGGCAGCATCCGAGAGGAAGACGAAAGCACTCTCTTCAGCACCGACTGGATAACGGTTGCGGAAGAAACGAAACTCATCGGTCGCTCCAAGTGCACCCTGCTTTTTCTCGGCCACAGCTTTGAGACGCTCAATCTGGACAACCGAATTGGATACCGCCACCACATCTCCCATCTGCCAGACATGACTGGAAAACGAACGATCCTCGGTTTCGAAGCCCTTGTATTGAAAACCCTCACCTAGAAGTTTCGTTTCTGAAGCACCGACCTTGGAGGCCTTGGATTCGATAACCTTGAGCAGCGCTTTGAAGAGGAATTTCGGGGAATCGGTTTCCATAACGACCGCCATGTCGCTCCCCATGGGCATGAATGGGTCACCGCCGGTCACCGCCACGCTTTTGGTGGGTAGCAATCGTGCGGCGATCGGCGCCACATCCAGGCCCATCTACTTCTGATAGCGCTTGGCCATTTTCCGGAAAGGATTACGCACCGAATATGCCTGCGAGGCGGGGATAAGTTCCCTTTCCGCTCGGTCGATCAAAGCCAATAGATCTGGCATACTTTTCACAAAAACGGCGTGCTGATTTTCGGGAAGTGCCAGTGAAAGTGAATCAACCATCACCTCGCCCTCCGGCAGGCGCGATGACCAGTCGATCGCCTTGACCGTCACCCCTTTTATTTCCGAGAGCGGAACGGTTTTCCCTTCCTTGTCCTCTGCGAAAATCAATTCCCTATCGAGTGCTAGATTCTCAGATATCGCCCGCCCCCCGCTGAAAAGCGCAAAACTGTCGGAAAGATCGGAACTGGGGCGCCACTGCCTACCAGGACGGGTTTCCTCTGGCCCGGTGAGATAGCGAAACCATGCCGTCCCAGGAGCATGCGAAAGAGCCAATTTTCTAGCAAACGATGAACGAACCAGCTCAAAGCGTTCTTTGGTAGATCTCGTCTTTTCTCCAGGGACGAAGGTAAATGCGAAGGCCTTCGGATTCCGGTGAACTGTGTAGTCATTTATTTCCAGTAGATCGACGAATCCGGAAATCGCTTGCTCGTCCGCAAGTTGGAATACGATCTCAAAGTCACCCTGAGTGACCCGACCGCGTTCTCCCCCCTCATCCGCTTGTATTCCAGCATACAACTCCGCAGCGCAGCGGACATTCAAAGGAACCTGAAAACGTCCGGAAGCCCGCAGCACCTTCATCGCTTTCTGAGCAGATTCAGATTCTTCACCGAAATTCAACTCGGAGACTTTTACTGAATGGTAGATGTCGGCGGAAAGAATCGTAGCAAACCCGGTCAAACATAATCCGAAGAAAGCGGAAAATTTCATCCTATCAGTCTTTCCAAAGTGAAACATAGGGAAAGGATATTCTCAGACGAGCGGGCAAGAAAAAACCCGGACAGGAGAACCTGTCCGGGTTTAGTGAAAGTCTCGCACCGGAATAAACCGGCGCGGATTTGATTTACTTGGCGTCGCCTTCGTCGCCTGGGATCCACTCTTCGGAAGCCGCAGCAGCAAGGTTGAAGGCTTGCTCGAGGCCGACCATCTCGGAGGATGGGCGGAGGGACTCGAAGCTGGCGCTTTCCTTCTTCAGCTGCTCCTCGGAGTAACCGACTGCCTTGATGGAGAGACCGATGCGGCGCTCGACCTTGTCGACCTTGATGACGCGGGCTTCGATCGGATCTGCGACCTTGATGACGTCCTTGACCTTTTCCACGTGATCCTCGCTGAGTTGCGAGATGTGGATGAGGCCGTCGATGTCACCGTCGAGGGAGACAAACGCACCGAAGGATGCGATTTTCGCAACCGTGCCTTTGACCAGATCGCCGACCTTGAAGCGGTCGTCGATAGCGGACCATGGGTCGTTCTCGGTTTGTTTGATACCGAGGGAGACACGCTGGTTGCCCTTGTCGATTGCAAGCACGATAGCCTCGATCTCGTCGTTCTTTTTGAGAACTTCGGACGGATGGTTGATCTTGCGAGTCCAGGACATGTCCGAGACGTGGATCATACCATCTATGCCTTCTTCCAGCTCCACGAACGCGCCATAGGCGGTAAGGTTGCGGACAGGGCCATTGATGGTCGCGCCGACAGGGTAGCGGAGCTCGATCTCGTCCCATGGGTTGCCTTCGAGTTGGCGGACGCCGAGGGAGATCTTCTGCTCCTCGATGCTGATGCCGAGAACCACTGCAGTGATTTCCTGGCCGAGTTCGAGAACGTCGGAAGGACGCGTGATGCGCTTAACCCAGCTGAGCTCGGAAACGTGCACGAGGCCTTCGACGCCGCGCTCGATTTCGATGAACGCACCGTAAGGAAGGAGCTTGGTGACCTGACCTTTGACCTCTTGGCCGATCGGGTACTTGCGCTCGATGTCTTCCCATGGGTTGTCGGACATTTGCTTGAGGCCGAGCGATACACGCTCTTTCTCGCGATCCACGTCGAGGATAACAACATCCACGGACTGCCCGATGTGGAGCAGTTCGGAAGGATGGTTGATACGGCCCCATGACATATCGGTGATATGGAGGAGTCCGTCCATGCCCTCGAGATCGACGAACGCACCGAAGTCGGTGAGGTTCTTGATCGCGCCGACGACCTTGTCGCCGACCTTGACGGTCTGAAGGAACGCCTGGCGTTGCTCGGAGCGCTCGGCTTCGATGACTTCGCGGCGGGAGAGGACGATGTTCTTGCGCTCGTCGTTGACCTTGACGATTTTGAACTCGTAAACGTTTCCGACGTATTCGGTGAGATCTTTCGGTGGAATGATGTCCACTTGCGAACCGGGAAGGAAGGCTTCGACACCGACATTGACGGTGAGACCGCCTTTGACAACGGATTTGACCTTGCCGCGAACGAGTCCGCCGTCTTGGTAGACTTTGACGATCTTGTCCCAGTTCTGTTTGTAGGCTGCTTTCTCCTTGGAGAGAACGACCATGCCTTCGTCGTTTTCAAGGCGCTCGAGGAGAACCTCGATTTCGTCGCCGACTTCGATTTCCTCGTCCTCGAATTCATTCGAGGCGATAGCTCCTTCTGACTTGTAGCCGATGTCCACGAGGACGATCTGCGGGCGGATTTCGAGGATGGTTCCCTTGACGATGGATCCTTCACGGAATTCCGTGAATTTCGAGTCGATCAGGTCACTCAGCTCTTGGTTTGTGGGTTCTGCGATGGCAGTACTCATATGGTTTGGTTAGTTGTTTGGTTAGTTTGTTTACGCTTCTCTTCCGACAATTGCCCCGGAAAAATGGCGTCTGACGGGCACCGGGGCTCCAACCGCTCGCCAGACAAAAGAAAAACGGAGGGCGAACCTAGTGATCAGCCCCCCGTTTGCAAGCCCAAAGATACAGGGTATCTGGGATAATTCCAGCCCCCTCTCCGCCAGGCTCAATAGCAGCGGTACCCCCCGCGACGCCCGTAGTCGCCGTGGTTGTTTCGGTGCTGGTTGTTATTCCGATTGTTCGCGATTGCGTAGCCGATGATCCCAGCTGCCACAGCAGCGGCCGCCGCCGTGCCGGGATCGACGCTCTGTCGCGGGGTTCCGTAGGCATCATAAGTTGTCGTGCAGCTCAGCGAAGTCAGCCCAATTGCACCCGCAAGCATCCAGATGGTGATCTTTTTCATGGTGCTTTCTTTGACTAGGGGTTCGAGGAATCTATTCGAATTTCATTTCAAAGATTGAAACCATCGTGATGGATTACCCCCGCCGTAAGAGCCTTTCCGTTCGATTCAACTGCAGCTTGCAATCCCGGAAACACCCGCCACTTTCCGTCATGCCTTTCACCGCCAAGCCAAATTCTGCCCTGCTCATCGTCGGTCACGGTTCCACGGAAAACCCGGATTCCTCGACCCCGTATTTCGACCACGCGGATGAAATACGCAGGCGTGGACTCTTCGCCGAGGTCCATGTCTGCTTCTGGAAAGAGGAACCCTCGATGCGCGAAGCGCTTTTCATGATCGATGCGCCAGAGGTGTATATCGTGCCAGATTTCATCAGCGAGGGCTACTTCACCCAGGACGTGATCCCACGCGAACTCCAGCTCGAGGGCGACACCACCGTCCGCCACGGCAAAACGCTGCATTACTGCCTACCGGTCGGCGTCCACCGCTCGATGACGGATCTCATCTTGCGCCGCGCGCAGGAAGTGGCTCCGGACGCCGATCCAGCAGACACCACCCTGATCATCACCGGCCACGGCACCGGACTGAACCAGAACTCCACAAAAGCCATCAGAGATCAGGCGGATCTCATCGCTGCATCAGGCGCCGGATACGCTTTGGTAACGGACGCTTACATGGAGGAGCAGCCATTCATTGCGGATTGGGACAAAATGGCGGACACCAGTAATGTCGTTGTGGTTCCGTTTTTTATCTCCGACGGCCTGCACTCCTTCCAAGACATTCCTGTGATGCTCGGGCTAGAAAAGGAAGTCGGCCCAGCCGCAAGCCAAACCGATGTTTTCCGCAACAACCCAAACCGGCTGCGTGAGAAAAACCTCTACTATTCCTCCGCGATAGGCACCGAGCCGCTGATCGCTGATGTCATCCTGGATCAGGTTTCCGATTTCGACAAAAAGCATTCCCCTGCCCCGCCCGAAGCAGCGACGCTGCCGCCCCTCTCGGAGCACCTGAAGCAACTCGTCCGTTCCGGCATGACCCAGATCGGGCAGATCCGAATCCAGCGAGATCTTTGCGAATTCCCCTACGCGCTCCATCACATGGATGAGGAGGATCTCGCCACTCAGCCAGCCTTCGGCGGACTCGAGCATCACCGCGGCCCCGGGGACGCGCGCAACATTTCCACCTACGCGGAGGACGGCGAATACCGTTTCACCAAGGGCAAAACCAACCTGCGCCATGGCTGGATCATGACGCTCGACGACGAACAGGATCTCCTCCGCGCGCTCGACCAATTCTACCCCGGCTGCACGGCGCTTTTTATAAAATACAAGGATGGCACGCTCCCCATCGAAACCCTTCGCAAAAAACTCGGCCGCCAGACGGGTATGTACCGCTACGCCGACTCGATCAGCGATGAGGGTGCGCAGAAATTGATACAAAAGGTCTGCGGCCCCGCCCACAACTGCGCCAAGAAAATCCTGTGGAAGCTCGATCCGGAGACTCCGCTCGTCGACAGCGAGGCCTCCCGCTTCAACGGCATTCTCGGTGCCCCCCCCGATAAGGAGGCCATCCCCCTGCTCTGCCGTGAGGCCTGCAACCATTTCGTCGCGGAATGCCGCAAGGCCGCCAAGGCGGAGTCCGATGCAAAGCCATCCTCCGTAAAGGTCTGATTTATCTGGCGTCACCGACGGGTTTTCGGGAGAGTAACTCCGACCCATGCAAAGCATCGAAGAACTCATAGACAACAACGTCCGTTGGGCGGAGAAAATGCGCAAAACCGATCCGGACTTCTTCATCCGGCTCGCACAACAGCAGAACCCGAAATATTTCTGGATCGGCTGCTCCGACTCTCGCGTCCCCGCCAACCAAATCACCGGCCTGCCGCCGGGCGAGGTCTTCGTCCACCGGAATGTCGCCAATGTCGTCCAAGAAACCGATTTCAACGTCCTCGCGGTGCTGCAGTATGCCGTGGACGTCCTCAAGGTGAGCAACGTCATCGTCTGCGGTCACTACGGCTGCGGCGGTGTGCGCGCTGCACTGGAAAATTTCCGCCACGGCATCATCGACAACTGGTTGGCTCCTATCCGCTCCCTGACACGCAGCCACAAGGATGAACTCGCGGGGCTACACGAAGGGGCGAAGCTCGACCGGCTTTGCGAACTCAACGTCCTCTCCCAGTCACGCCACGTTGCCCGCACCACCATCGTCGAGGATGCATGGGAACGCGGCCAGGAACTCGCAATCCACTCCTGGATCTACAGCCTAGATCAGGGGATACTCACCCCGCTAAGGAAACCGATCACGTCCCCTTCGGACATCGAGGCGGGTTGATTCCTCTTGCATCGTCATCTTCATGCCATACCCTGTATGGCATGAAGATGACGATGCATATCGACGAGAAATTATTGGAAGGAGTAATGAAAACCTACGGCTGCGAGACGAAGACCGAAGCCGTGGATTTCGCCTTGCGCGAGTTGGACAGGAAGGCGCGCTTCCGGGAAATGGTAAAATCAGGGATGGGTATGACGCCAGAGGAATTGGCTGACTCTGTCGATCCCAACTACGATGTCCAAGCCATGAGGGTCGCTGAATCCCCTTCGAAACATGGCCGCTGATATCATGGTGGACAGCCATGTCTATATCGACCTGCTGAGGGCTTCCCGTGATCCCATTGAAATTGTGGGCGAATGGTCTGGCACGAGAAATCTCGCCATCTGCGGAATGATCCGGATGGAAGTGCTTCGGGGCGTGAAGACACCGCGGAGTTACCAGAACCTCGCAAATTTCATGGATGTGATGATCAATGTTCGAACAAATGACTCGTTCTGGGATGAAGCCGCCGCGCTAGCATGGCAGCTAGACAGGAAGGGAAAAGTCATTCCCTCGCAAGACATTATCATCGCCACGTGCGCCATCCGCCTCGGCGCGGCGATTCTCAGCTCCGATGCGCATTTCCTCGTGATCGATGGTCTCGAGGTCATCACCCCGCCCACCGAATGGTTTTCCTAGCCGATTCCCTGTTGCAACGGAACTCCCTCTTGCTAAAAGCCACGCGTGTCGAAACCTGAAACCAAAAACAAGATCCGCATCGCGGTCGATCTCGGAGCGAGCAGCGGCCGAGTGATCGCGGGAATCGTCTCGGACGGAAAACTCACCCTGGAGGAAATTCACCGTTTCGAAAATCCCGCCATCGACCTGCCTTCCGGCCTCTACTGGAACATCCTCGGGCTGTTCCACGAGATTGTCACAGGACTGAAAAAATCCGTTGAGCTTTATGGAGATGACATCACCTCCATCGGCATCGATACTTGGGGCTGCGATTTCGGACTCTTCGACCTCACCGGCGAGCTCATCGCGCCGCCCCACCAATACCGCGACCCACGCTTCGAAGGGATGGCGGAAAAGATGCATGCATTGCTTCCCGAGGTCGGGATCTTCGGCCGCACGGGCATCAAGACAAACTTCTACAACAGCTCCCTGCACCTGCTAGCTCTCCACCTGAAAAATCCAAAACTCCTGACCGAGGCCGACACCCTGCTTTTCGTTCCGGACATACTCGCCTACTGGCTTACCGGCGTGAAAGCGGTGGAGCGCACCATCGCCTCAACCTCCCAGCTCCTGAATCCCCATACAGGCGATTGGGCCTTCGATGTCATCGAGGCACTCGGCCTGCCACCGAAAATTTTCGGAAAAATCGTCTCCCCGGGAACTATCCTCGGAAATCTCCGCCCGGACATGCAAGCAACTCTGGGCCGCAGCGATATTCCTCTCGTCGTCGCACCTTCGCACGATACCGCCTCCGCCGTCGCCGGTATCCCAATTTCCGGGGAGGAGACACTCTGGCTCTCCTCTGGAACGTGGTCCATCATGGGAGTTGAGATCCGGCAGCCGATCACAACCCCGGAAGCCCTCGAACTCGGTTTCTGCAACGAACTCGGCGTCGCCGGAACCGTCCGTTTCCTGAAAAACATCGCAGGTCTCTGGCTGATTCAAGAGTGCAAGCGCCAATGGGATATCGACGGACAAGAACATTCCTTCAGCGAGCTTGCGGAATTGGCAGCCGCAGCGGAGCCGTTCACCGCATTCATCGATCCCGACGACGCAGTCTTCGCCAGCCCAGGAAACATGCCATCCAAGATCAAGGTTTACTGCGAAAAGACCGGCCAAGCGGTTCCGGACTCGATCGGGCAGATCCTGCGGGTCGCCACCGAGTCGCTCGCACTAAAGTACCGTTTCGTCTACGAAAATATCGTCAAGCTCACTGGCCTAGATTTCACTCGCCTGCACGCCGGAGGCGGCGGCATCCAGAACGAAATGCTCTGCCAGGCCACCGCAAACGCGCTCGGTATCGAGGTCATCGCCGGCCCCGTCGAGGCCACCTCCTGCGGTAACATCATCACCCAGATGATCGCAACCGGGGAGACGACCGATTTCACTTCCGGGCGCGCGCTCATCCGGAACTCGTTCGGCTTTATCGCCTACTCCCCGGAAGATCTCGAATCGTGGGAAAGTGCTTACCGGGATTTCCTTCGCATCATCTCCTGATCGCTGCAATTAGCATCATCGTCGCGGTGCTTGTAAATCCTCCGGATTCGGTGAAATCTGAAGCGTATGCAGTTCATTGGAATCGAGATCGCCCCCGCAAGCACAAAGGCGGTCGTGCTGGATCTCGATTCCGCAGAGATCCTCGCAGAGGCTTCCATTTCCCACTCATGGATCGACGGACTCCCGCCAGGCTATCTTGAGCAGGAACCCACCCGCTGGATCGAGGCCACGGACCGGGTGATTCGGAATTGTCTGAATCAACCAAAAGTCGATAAGAAACAAATCGCCGCCATCGGCTTGGCCGGGCCGCAACGGGGTCTCGTGATCCTCGACAAGCAAAACCGCGTGATCCGCCCGACCAAACTGGCTGGCGATGTCTCGGTACAGAAACAGGCCGATGAAATCGCACGGGCGTTCGGCGGCTCTCCGGGTTTGCTCGAGCTCATCGGCCAGTCTCCAGCAACGGATTCCGCCGCCGCCGAGTGCCTCTGGCTCAAACAGCACGAGCCCTACCATTTCCAACGTGCGGCCAGCCTGCTGACCGTCCAAGATTTCATCGCATACTGGCTCTCCGGCGAGCGAGCGAGCGAACCGGGCAGCGCCTCAACAACAGGACTCTTCGATATCCGGAACCGAAAATGGTCCGACGAGCTGATCGGATTCATCGACCCCGAACTCAGCGACCTGCTGCCACCGATCGGGGCCTCCGACCAACCCCGCGGCTTGCTGCGCAGCGCACTCGCGAAGGACTGGGGACTTTCCGAACTCGTCCAGGTCGGAGCCGGGAGCTCAGCCCCCCTGCTTTCCGCCCTTTCGGCGGGCTGCGTCACGAACGGCTCGGTGGCGGTCGAGCTCGGCTCCAACGGTACCGTCGTCGGTGTCGGGACCAGCCCAGTGATCGACCTTCGTGACGAGATCTTCCCTCTGTGCAGCGCCACCGGATCCTGGATCGGCATGGCCAGCAGCCCGAACACATCCCTCGCCCCAGAAGTCCTACGCCGCCACTACGGCTGGTCCTCTACGGACTATGAACGGATGGTGGCGAGCGTTTCCCCCGGGGCCGACAACCTCCTTCTCTTCCCCTATTTCTCCCCCGAGTCCGTGCCCCGCCTGGCCGATGCCTGCGGCGTCCTCCACGGCATCACCCCGGCCCACCTCGCCCGGGCAACGGCAGAAGGCGTCGCGCTCGGCCTGAGCTACGCCATGAGCCGCCTCACGGAAATGGGATTCGACCCGCCGGAAATCCGACTCATTGGCGAGGCCACTGACAGCACCGTTATGCCACAGCTGCTAGCGGATGCGCTGGGGGTTCCGGTCGTTCCAGTATCGTCGCGGCACGGTTCCGACGTCGGCGCAGCGATCCAGGCCGTCGTCGCCTTTTTCCACCAATGCGGGGAGTCGTTGGGCTTCGAGGAAATATGCAGCTATCTGGTCTCGGGCAATCCCGAGGGACGTTGCGATCCGGATCCCGAAAACCACTCCCTCTATCAAGACAGGATGGCGCGCCAGCAATACCTCGTCGATACCCTCCACCCCACCGGCTTCATCTGACATGGCGAAATCAAAGAGCACCAACATCAAGACCAGCCGCACCTCGCGGATCGTCGGATACCTCGCGGCCATAATAATGAAAGCCTGGAGCATGACCCTCCGCTACGAGGTAAATGGCCAACGAGGTTTCTCGAAACCTGAGATCGGGGAAAAACCCGTCATCTTCGCCCTCTGGCACAACCGCATATTCACCATGCCGCCGATATGGAAAAGAACCGGCGGCATGGGCCGCTCCAGCGTGGTCCTTACCAGCGCCAGCAAAGACGGCACGATCCTCGCCACAGCGATGGAAATTTTCGGCCTCGGCGCAATCCGCGGCTCCTCCTCCCGCCGCGCCGTTTCCGCCCTCATCGGCATGAAAAAGGCGCTGCGCGAGGGCTTCGACGTCTGCGTCACCCCGGACGGACCGAAAGGCCCGCGCTACACCGTCCAACCCGGCGTCATCAAAATCGCCCAAGCCACCGAAACGGAGATCATCCCCATCCACATCCGCTACGGTGCCGCCTGGCGCCTGAACTCTTGGGATCGCTTCTTCATCCCCATGCCTTTCAGCCGCGTCCGGGTATCCTTCGACGCACCACACCGCATCCCAAAGGATCTCAGCCCGGAGGATTTCGAGAACGCGCGCCTAGCCCTCGAGAAATGCCTGATTTCCGGCAGTGACGACTGCTGAAGCCCCAAGCCCCTCATTTTTTTTACGCCCGAACGACACACACAGGATTCAAAAAACCACCGGAAAACCTTTAAGTTTTAAAAAAAATAAGGAAATCTTAAATTTTTATTGCCGCTTGAATAAAAATATGCAGAATCTCGACTCATGAAGATGAAATCACGCCTCGCCACTCTTCTTGTCATTCTAGCAACCACCGGCCCTCTCCTTTCCGCAACAGAAGTGGAACGACTTCGCGCTCTCTGCGCCGAACAGGAAATGCAAATTCGCCAGCTGGAACTGAAAATTTCAAGGCTCACTGACACACCGCCCCCTGCCCGGACGGAGGCCTCCACGGTTTCCGCACCGCAAGCCCCCGCCGGAGCCACCTACACAGTGAAGTCGGGTGACAGTATCGAGCGCATCGCCCGCAAGAGCGGCGTTTCGGTTGCCTCACTCTCAAAGCTCAACGGCCTGACTGCAGCTTCGATCATCCACCCTGGACAAACCATCAAACTCCCGGGATCAACAGCAGCGGCAGCCACAACTCCGGAAAACTCCCCGACCGCCACGGAAACACGCAAGCACACCGTCCAGTCCGGAGAGACCTACTACAAGATCTCCATGAAATACGGAGTCTCCGTCGATGATCTCATCGCCGCCAACCCACGCGTCAACCCCCGCGCCCTGCGCGTCGGCCAGAAGGTCAACGTCTCCAAGCCGGTAAACGAGGTAACCAAGAAGACCACCTCCACTCCGACTCCCACCCCGTCGTTCTCATCGCCCCCATCAATTTCGATTTCAAACAGCCCGGCTCCCGCCCCGAAGCCTCGCGCATCGGATCGCCCGATCCGCATCGACAAGGAGATCACCTACGGCCAGTTCGCAAAAAATCATAACACTACGACAAGCCGTCTCGATGACCTCAACGGCCTCGAACTTGACCCCTCCACTGTCCTCGCTCAGAGCTCCGAGCTGTATATACCCGCCCAGCCATAAGCGTGCGGCTCGGTAAGCCCGGGGACAGACAGCCCCAAAATGGAACAACCCGCCAGGAGCCCTCTCCTGGCGGGTTTTCATTTTTCATACGTTCGTAGAATGCTGTGGATTTGGAATTGGAATTTCTACGAAAGCCCCCATCCTCTCGGCGGTGAAATCAGGTTTCCTAGAAAAACTCGTGGCACGGATCGATCGAGTCGAGCCGGGCGAGATCCAACAGATCGTGACTCGTTTGATCCAAGAAAAGGGCTTCCTGGAAAACGTTTTCGAGGCGCTGCAGGAAGGGCTGATCATCCTCGATCCGGATGGCAAAATCATGTTCCTGAACCGCGCCGCCTGCCAGTTCTTCGGCCTCGACCCATCAGATTCACTCGGTGAGAGGATCTCCTCAAAAATCCGAGGGATCGAAAATATCTCACTCAGCACCACAACCCAGGCCGTATCCCGGGACATCGAGGTCTTTTACCCCGAGCACCGCCTCTTGAATTTCTACCTCTCCCCGATCGACGACCCCAAGAACCACGAGCTTCCGCTGGGCCACGTCATGCTCATCCGAGACAACACATCGACCCATGCCGAGACCCAGGAAACCCTGGAATCGGAGCGGCTCAACGCCCTCACCCTGCTGGCAGCGGGAATCGCCCATGAAATCGGCAACCCCCTCAACTCGCTCGACATCCATCTACAGTTGCTGGCGCGGAAAATCCGCAAACTGCCAGCAGCACAAAAGAAGGGGCTATCCGAACATCTCGATACCGCCCGCCAGGAAATCCAGAGGCTTGATACGATCCTTAAACAGTTTCTCCACGCCGTCCGCCCCACCACCCCCCGCCGGGAGCCGCGCGACATCAATGCCATCCTGCACCAGACACTGACACTGCTTGAGCCGGAAATCGCTTCCCGCAACATCGGCGTCGATCTCGACCTTTCCGAGAAACTCCCCACCGCCCAGATCGATCCGGATCAGTTTCAGCAGGTTTTCTACAATCTCCTGCGCAATGCCTACCAGGCGATCCCGGGCGAAGGCGGCCTGATCGAAATACGAACTCGCTCCACCGAAACCGACTTCCTCATCTCCATCTCGGACAACGGCACCGGCATCCCGCCGGAGCAGATGGGCAGCCTTTTCGAGCCATACCGCACCACCAAATCCTCCGGCACCGGGCTCGGCCTCCTCATCGTCCGCCGCATCATCCGCGAGCACGGCGGCGAGATCGAGATCCAGTCCCAGCCCGACCAGGGCACAAACATCCTCATCCACCTCCCCCACACCGCCCCAAGCCCCCGCCTCCTGCCCTCCCCAACCATCGACCTCTGACCGTATTTCGTTTCAGATTTCGAATTTAAAGTTTAGAATTTCCCGCCCACATGTTCCCCACCCTGCTCATCGTTGACGACGAACGCGCCACCCGCGAAGGGCTACGGAGTGCCTTGGATGAGGAATTCGAGGTCTACACGGCATCCAGCAACAGCGAGGCCCTGGCGATACTCAAGAGCGAAGCCATCCAACTCCTCCTGACCGATCTCCGGCTCGGCGGTGATTCCGGCATGGATCTCATCGACACCGCCTCAAAACTGCCTGAGCCACCCGTGATCCTCATGATGACCGCATACGGCTCAGTCGATACCGCCGTCGAGGCCATGCGCCGCGGTGCCTTCCATTTCGTCACCAAGCCGCTGAACATCGACGAGGTCGAGATGCTTCTGAAACGCGCCCTCCGCTCCAGAACGCTGGAAACAGAAAACGTCCAGCTCACAAAGCAGGTCAAAAAGGGTGCCAGCCTTTCCCGCCTGATCGGCAAATCCCCGGAGATCAAACGCGTCACCGATCTGATCGAACAGGTCGCACCGACCCGCGCCACCGTCCTCATCGAAGGCGAATCCGGCACCGGCAAGGAGGTCGTCGCCAACGCCGTCCACCACCTTTCGGGTCGCCCCGCATCAAAGCTGGTGATCGTCAATTGCGCCGCGCTGTCCTCACAACTCCTCGAATCCGAGCTCTTCGGTCACGAAAAAGGTTCTTTCACCGGAGCCGCCCAGAAACGGATCGGGCGCTTCGAGCAGGCCGACGGCGGAACGCTTTTCCTCGACGAGATCGGCGAAATTGACTCAACCACACAGGTGAAATTGCTCCGCGCCCTTTCCGAGCGATCCATCGAAAGGGTCGGCTCAAACACGCCGATCAAGGTCGATGTCCGGCTGGTGGCGGCGACCAACCGCAACCTACGCCAGCTCGTGAACGAGGGAAAATTCCGCGAAGACCTGTATTTCCGCCTGAATGTTGTCGCCATCCAAATGCCAACCCTCAGGGAGCGCCCCGAAGACATCGTGCTGATGGCAAATGCTTTCCTGCGCGAGTTTGCCGAGGAAAACCAGCGGCCCGTCAAGCCCCTGACCGATGCCGCAATCCACAGGCTCGTTACCTACCCATGGCCCGGAAACGTCCGGGAACTCCGTACGGCAATCGAGCACGGGGTGGTGATGTGCAACGATGATACGATAGCCCCCTCCCACCTGCCCGCTTTTTTGGACGGCGGGACGACGATCCCCGCGCCCCCCGCACCGGCAGGCAAAAACACCCTTGCCGAGCCGGAAGGATTCAATTTGCATACGCTTGAAAGCCATACAATCCGCAGGGCTCTCGCAGAAACCCAGGACAACCGCACCCAGGCAGCCGAGCTTCTCGGCATCAGCCGCCGCACCTTGCAGCGAAAAATCAAGGAACTAGCGCTTTGATTTTCCGTCCGGATAGGGTATCTCCCACCTCTGCATGAGCAAATCACAAACTCAATTCGACACCGGTATCCTGATCCGCAGGAGCCTGTTTTTCCTGATCCTCATCATCCTTACCCTCGGCAACCTTTTCACGCTATTCCGCGGCCTCAATTCGCCACAAGCCATGGATCAGGCGCAGATCGCCCGTGAAATTGCCCGAGGCAACGGCTTCACCACCAAGTTCATCCGCCCTATCGCCTACGAACAGGCCAAGGAGCATCAGCAGCGCACGGTCCCTTTCGTCGGCTTCCAAGATACCTATCACTCACCGCTCAACCCGCTTCTCAACGCGGCCGTACTGAAACTCATCGGCGCCGATGACGCAAAACAATGGAAAATGGGCGAAAACGAGATGGTCTTTCCGCTGGATCGGGTGATCGCCACAGTTTCCACCCTCTGCTTCCTCATGGCTATTGGGGTCAGCTACCTGCTCATTTCCAGGGTTTTTGATCCGAAAATCGCAGGAGTCACTGCGATCTTGATGCTATTGTGCGAAACTTTCTGGAACTACGCCCTCAGCGGACTCCCGCAGATGCTTATGCTACTGCTGTTCTCCTGCGCGTTGTACTTCGTCTACCGTGCCGTCGAGGACGCGAGCGAAGGCCGCATCCCTTTCGCCCCCGCAATCATTGCCGGGGTTTTCTTCACGCTCCTGGCGCTGACCCACTACCTCACGGTCTGGATCGCTCTGGGCTATATCATTTTTGCAGGAATCGCACTGAGGCCTCGGGGCGTTGTCGGCGCGACCGTCCTGGTGACTCTCCTCCTGGCAATGGTGTTCGTAATGATCAGAAACGCAGGAATCTCGGGAACACCCTTTGGAACCGCCTTCCTCAACCTCTACAACGGAATCGGCGGAGGAAACGAGGATTTCGTCATGCGCACAAATAACCTCGACCTGCCTCCGCTGATCGGCGGAGGCATCCTCTCTAGCATTGTCCGAACCACCCTACTGCAGACAACCAACATCATACCCTTCCTCGGCGGCATCATCGTTGCTCCGCTGTTCCTCCTCTCGCTGATGCACCCCTTCAGGCGCCCCTCGATCGCGAACTTCCGCTGGGCCATACTCATCATGTTCGCCGTCTCGGCACTCGGTCTGTCGATTTACGGAGTTTCGACCGAAAAGCTGGATCCCAACCAGACTCACCTGCTCTTCGCGCCAATCATGACGGCCTACGGCCTAGCTTTCCTTTCGATCCTGTGGAGCAAGCTGCCCGCCGTCACTTCCGTTCCCATGCTGCAGAATGTCCACCATATCGCGATCATCGTCATCTGCGGCCTACCTCTCCTGATCGGCCTGCCGATGAAAGTCCGGATCGGGATGGACAGAAAGGACCGCGGCGGCATCCCCCACTGGCCTCCCTACTACGCACCGGCGCTCAACCTCGGCCTCAGCAACTGGCTCACCGATAAACAAATCTGCTTCTCGGATCAGCCATGGGCTGTCGCATGGTATGCCGATCGCATGTCCATCTGGATCCCACCGTCACGCACAGAATTCGCCGAGATTGAGAGCATCGCCGCCGATCTCGAAACACCAATCGCAGGAATCCTCATTTCCCCATCCTCGCACGGATCCGGAAATACCTCGGAAATCGCCGCAAAATACAAGGATTTCACCTCCCTCGTATTGGACGGGCGCGTATTCCTCGCCACCTACCCTCCTGGCCTTTCCATCTACGACAAGGATCAGAAAATCCAGGAAATCACCCGCCGCTACCCGTACCGCGCCACACTCGTTGGCATGGACATGGTCTATTATTCCGATCGCGCCCTCCGCACGGCAGGGGAAGCCGAGTAATTCCCGACCATCCCGCGACGCGACCCGCCACGCACCATGCCTGCACGCAAAAATAACGCCCCGTCAGACGCAACCTCCGCGCTTTCCTTTGAGGATGCCATGACGGAGCTTGAGAGCATCGTCGATGCCATGGAGGGCGAGCAACTCCCACTTGAGGAACTCGTCGCACGCTACGAGGCGGGATCGGCACTACTGAAACATTGCGTAACCGTCCTAACGGCTGCAAAAAAGAGAATCCAACTCATCACGCTCGCCGACAGCGAGGAAACCGACCCGCAGGATGGCGGGGAACCCGCAGAGATTCCAGAAAACAAACTGAAGCAGGGTTCCGACGATCCAGACGACAGCAATGACATCAGCCTCTTCTGAAACAGCCGCCGAATCGGGGTCACTCCTGGCCTCCATCTCCTCCCCCGACGATCTGCACAAGCTGACCGAAAGCGAACTCACGGCGCTCGCCGAGGAGATCCGCAGCAAGCTCATCAATTGCCTCTCGAAAACGGGCGGCCATCTCGGGCCCAACCTCGGCGTCGTAGAACTCAGCATCGCCATGCATGCGATTTTCTCAACCCCGGCGGACAAATTTGTCTTCGACGTTTCCCACCAGGGTTACGTCCACAAGATGCTGACCGGACGTGCCACCGAGATCGAAAAAATCCGCACCTACAAGGGCATCAACGGTTTCCTGCTCCGCACCGAATCCAAGCACGATTGCTATGGTGCCGGCCACGCGGGAACCGCCCTCTCCGCCGCCCTTGGCATGGCCGCCGCCCGCGATCTCGCCGGGGGTGACAACCATGTCGTCGCCGTCGCTGGCGACGCTGCATTCACCTGCGGCCCCACCCTTGAGGCTCTGAACAATATCGCCGAGACCACCAAGAAATTCATCGTCGTCCTCAATGACAACGAGTGGTCGATCGACAAGAACGTCGGAGCCATCGCACGCTACTTCAACGCACTCCAAACGCATTCCACTTACTCCTCCGTCCGCACATCCGCTGCTGATTTCGTCGAGAAAGTCCTCGGCAAAGCCGTTCGCAAAATTGCCCACAGGGTCGAAGAGGGAGCCAAGAACCTCATCTTCCCCAACGTCCTCTTCGAGAAATTCGGCCTCCGCTATTTCGGCCCCATCGACGGACACAACCTTCCGCTGCTGCTCAAGACATTCGAGCACCTGAAGACGCTCAACGAACCGGTCGTCCTCCACATCATCACGGAAAAAGGCCGGGGCTACCAGCCGGCTCTCGATAATCCCGGCAAGTTCCACGGCCTCGGTGCCTACAAAATCGACGACGGCTCGACCGACACCGTTACCACACCCACCTGCTCTGACATCTTCGGCCGCACAGTCACGGACCTCGCCATCGACGACCAGAAAATCGTCGCCATCACCGCCGCCATGCCGGGCGGAACGAAACTCGAGACTTTTAAGCGTGAACTGCCGGACCGCTACTTCGATGTGGGCATCGCAGAGGAGCACGCCGCCCTTTTCGCAGCCGGCCTCTCCACGGAAGGTTTCCGCCCCTTCCTTGCGATCTACTCCACCTTCATGCAGCGCGCCTATGACATGATCATCCATGACATCGCACTGCAGAACCTCCCCGTCCGCCTTTGCATGGACCGCGGCGGCCTCTCGGGCGATGACGGCCCGACCCACCACGGCCTTTTCGATATCGGATACCTCCGCCACATTCCGAACATCATCCACATGCAACCGAAGGATGAGGCCGAGTTCTCCGCCATGCTGAAGTGGATGGCAAAATACGATGATGGCCCCACCGCCATCCGCTACCCGCGCGGCGTCATCGCCGGCACTTCCGCCGACGACAAGTCGACTCCCATCGAACTTGGGAAAGGCGAACTCATCCAGGAAGGCTCCGACGTGGCGCTGATCGGACTGGGAAGCTTCTTCGGCATGGCCTTGGAGACAAAGAAACTCCTCGAGGAAAAGGGCTTCTCCGTCTCGCTGGTGAACCCCCGTTTCATCAAGCCGCTCGACAAATCTCTCCTCGAAAAAGTCGCACGCTTCTGCAAGGTCATCTGCACCTTCGAGGATCACGTCCTAGCAAACGGCTTCGGCTCATCCTGCATCGAGCACCTCCACGATGCAGGAATTTCCACCCACGTCGAGCGCATCGGCTGGCCCGACGAGTTCATCGAGCACGGCAAGCCCGACATCCTTCAGGAACTCCATGGCCTGACCCCGCAGGCTGCGCTCGACAAAATCCTCCCGCACCTCAAGCTGTAGGCTCTCCTCTGGATTCTGGTACCTGGTTTCTGAAAATCTCATTATGGAACTCAATCTTATCGATACCCCGTTCGACCTCCGCCACATCAAGCCCGGGGAGCTTGAGGAAATCCTGGAGGATCCCTTCGCCGTCCGTTTCCTTCCCGACAACGACCGCGTTGACGGTGCATCCCGCTACTACGCCCTCGGGCGCACCGTTGCCGACCGCCACCTCTTCATCGCCTTCACCACGGACGGAAAGATCGCCCGCGTCATCTCCGCCCGCGAGATGGGCGAGGCCGAGCGCCGCTTCTACGACCGCAACTACAACGTAACCCGCTAAAAACCATGGAAACGATCACATCCTGGAGCCAGCTCCCCGATTTCGAAGACGCCGCAGCGGAACACGCCTTCTGGCAGGAGCACGAGCTCGACCCCAAACTCATGGCCGGTTCGGTTCACGAAGCGGTCACCCGCGAATCCACCACCATCACCCTCCGTTTCGATCCGCGCATGCTCTCCCGCATCAAGCGCATCGCCCGCTCCCGCTTCCTCAACTACCAGTCGATGATGAAGCAGTGGCTCGCCGAGCGCCTTGAGGACGAAATGAAGAATCCGTAACTTCTGATGCGGCTCCGCATTCTCTCATCACCGCGCCCGTGGCTCGGCGGCTTCATTCTATGGGCCGTTACTCTGTTCGTGCTATCTTCGTTCTCAAAGACAATGCCCGAGGGAGGCCCGGAGATCCCGCACATTGATAAAATTCTTCACTTCGGATACTTCATGGGTGGCGCGTTCATCTTCGCCACATGGATACGGCTCTGGAAAGGAACGGACGCCCCCCTCTGCATCCGCCTCATCCTTCCCGTTATCCTATTTGGGATCATCGGATTACTCGACGAATGGCACCAGACATTCACACCCGGCCGCTCCGGGAATGACCCCTTCGACTGGCTCGCCGACGCCCTCGGCTCCCTCACCGGAGTCATCCTTGCAAACCGCTTTCATCCGCTACTTCGAAAATTTTCATCCCCAAGCGAAGAAAATTAACCGATTAGCGTTCACACCCGCCTGTCCTCCGTTACGGTTTCCCCGATATGAATCAACTCGACCAACTTAAGAAGCTCACCACAGTCGTCGCCGATACCGGCGATTTCGAAGCCATGAAGGAATTCATGCCACAGGACGCGACCACCAACCCCTCCCTCATCCTCCAGGCTGCCGGAAAACCCGAATATCGTCCGCTCATCGACCAAGCCATTTCCGAACTCAAGGGCGGCTCGCTCTCCGGACAGGCGCTCACCGATGCCGTCCTCGACCGCATCATCATCCTCTTCGGACTTGAGATCCTGAAAATCGTTCCCGGCCGCGTCTCCACCGAGGTCGACGCCCGCCTCTCCTTCGATACCGCTGGCACCGTCGCCAAGGCCAAGGAGCTCATCGCCGCCTATGCAAAGGAAGGCATCTCCAAGGATCGTGTGCTCATCAAAATCGCCTCCACATGGGAAGGCATCAAGGCTGCGGAAATCCTCGAAAAGGAAGGCATCCATTGCAACCTCACCCTCCTCTTCTCCTTCGCCCAAGCCGTCGCCTGCGCCGAGGCCAAGGTTCAGCTCATCTCCCCTTTCGTCGGCCGTATCCTCGACTGGCACAAGGCCAACACCGAAGGCACACCCGACTTCGCCGGCGACAACGATCCCGGCGTCATCTCGGTGAAAGCCATCTACAACTACTACAAGAAGTTCGGCTACAACACAGAAGTCATGGGCGCATCCTTCCGCAACAAGGGCGAGATCACAGCACTCGCCGGCTGCGACCTTCTCACTATCGCCCCCAAGCTACTCGCCGAGCTCGCCGCTTCCGACGAACTCTTCGAGGCCAAGCTCACCCCGGAGATCGCTGCCGCCGATCCGGTCGAGAAAATTTCACTCAATGAGAAAACCTTCCGACTCATGTTCAACGAGGACGCCATGGCCACCGAAAAAACCGCCCAAGGTATCCGCGGCTTCGCAGCGGACATCGTCAAGCTAGAGAACCTCGTCAACGCAGAACTCTGAGCCTCACGTAGCTTAGAAATACTTCACCGCAGCCTGACCCTCACCGGTCAGGCTGCTTCGTTTTATCTCCGGAGAGTAGTCCCCAAGGAGGGGCTGCGTTCCGCTGCCCGGCATGCGTTCCGCTGCCCGGCAACCAAAGCACCCCTGCCCAGCCACTCCTTAGTAGGCTTCAGCCTACTCGCCTCCCGAAAGGAAATTCCTCATCAGCACCAGCCCCGCATCCTGGCTTTTCTCCGGGTGGAACTGGCAGGCCAAGACTTCGCCCTTCTCCACAGTGGCGGCGAATTCCTCCCCGGCGTAATCGGTGAGGGAAACTCCCCATGAGGAATCCTGCGGCACGGGGAAATAGGAATGGACGAAATAGAAATACGGCTCATCGCCGAGGCCTTTCCAGAACTTCGAGCCGGGCACCTGCGGCACCGCCGCGTTCCAACCCATCTGCGGCACCTTCTTCCCGGTGACTTCCTTGAAACGCACGCACCTGCCCTTTACGACCCCGAGCCCCGGGACATCGGGTGCCTCGTCGCTGCCTTCGAAAAGAATCTGGAAGCCAACGCAAATGCCGAAGTAGGGCTTGCCCGCTGAAATCCATTCCCGGAGCGGCTCCACCAGCCCCCTCTTGCCGAGCTGCGCCATCACATCGCCGAACTCTCCCTGCCCGGGCAGGATGAGATGGGTGATGCCTTCGAGTCCGGCGGCATCCACGATCACCTCCGGATACACACCGAGGGCATGGAGCGCGTTTTCCACGCTGCGGAGGTTTCCCCCTCCATAATTCACAAGACCGATCCTCACAGTGATTCCTTGGTGCTCGGTATGCCTTTCACGCGGGCGTCCTTCTCACAGGCTTCCCGCAAGGCACGTGCCAGCCCCTTGAACACCGCCTCGGCGATGTGGTGCCCGTCGCGTCCGTAGAGAAGCTCAACGTGCACGTTCGCACGCAGGTTGCTCGCGACCGCGCGGCAGAATTCCTCCACCAAAGTGAAAGGCATGTTCGGCGCGGAAGCTGTCCCGGCCGGTGCGCGGAACTCCAGGTGCGGCCGGTTGCTCAGATCGACAACCACCCTTACCAAGGTCTCATCCATCGGCAGGTAGGCACAGCCGTAGCGGCGTATGCCCTCCTTCGTGCCCAGCGCCTCGCGCATGCACTCGCCGATGACGATCCCGGTGTCCTCGATGGTGTGATGAAAATCCACCTCAATGTCACCCTGCACCCGGGCATTCAGATCAAATAGGCCGTGCTTGGAGAACAACGTCAGCATGTGATCGAAAAACGGAATCCCCGTATCAATCTCCGATGTCCCGGAGCCGTCGAGATTGATCTCCAGATCAATCTCCGTCTCCGCCGTGCGCCGGCTGCGCTTCGCCTTCCTTACTTCCATATATTTCCCTTTTTTTCGAAATCAGTTTTCATCAAGACCCGCACAGATCCGCAATTTCTGCAGATAGAATTCCGTCAGGCGGTTCGCTTTCGCCTCATCCAGAACTTTCTTTTTCTCCGCCTCGGTCCCAT
Source organism: uncultured Verrucomicrobiales bacterium (assembly GCA_905478925.1). Taxonomy (GTDB): domain Bacteria; phylum Verrucomicrobiota; class Verrucomicrobiia; order Verrucomicrobiales; family Akkermansiaceae; genus Luteolibacter. Next base: position 22,970 of record CAJQKQ010000020.1, on the reverse strand, counting down.
CGACAAGCTTGCTCCTTGCGATGCGATAGATCTCCGCCAGGGGGATCTCGAGCGACTCGCCTGCCTGGCGCCCCTCGATTCTTGATATCTCCGCCGTAACATGACGCAGCGCCTCGTCCATGGATTGCTTGTGGAAGGCATCGGGGGTGATCCATTTCTGACCCGCCGCCTTCTCCTCCATATAACGCTTCTCAAGCTTTTCCATCTGCTCTTTCAGGGCCAGTTCCGTATTCGACCTGTCTTCCGAGGACATGCTCGCAAGTCCGGACTGGCGCTTCTCGATCCGCCTTTCGAGACTGGCAAGATTTTCATCCAGGCTGTGACGGTATGCCTTGAGAACCTGCAGGATAAGCGCGGCCATCCCCTGATTGCTCTCCGACTGACCGAACTTTACGTCGTATTCTGAGAACTTGCGTAGCGCTCCCAGCAGATCCCTGCGGGCGACGGAATCCTTGATTTTTTTTTCCGCGATCCTGACGTCATACTCGTAGGCGTTCGACTCGTAATCGTCCGCAGAAACCATCTCTTCCCCGAACTTGATGCCTCCAGCCGCAACCACCGCATGCTCCTCGCCGAGCACGTCGAGCATCTCCTTCACAACCCGAACCTTACGGCTTTCCGGATACGCCTTCACGAATCCCTCCAGCTTCGCGGTCCGCGCCTCATAAGCCTCCTTGCTTAGCAACTCCGGAGTCGGCAACAGCCCCTCAAGCTCTACAAATGCCTTCTCATCGGCCTTCTGCTTGTCGATGTAGCTGACATCGTCGCGAGGAATAAGCTTCTCGTCGCGTATCGTGCCAAGCTTCACCTCAACCACGTAGTTTTTGCCATCCTCACGGATAACCGTCCCGTTAATTTTCTCCCCGCTCTTGAGCACGATCATGTCTGCTGCGGCAGCCTGTGCAAATATGAGGCAACTGGCTGCGAGTAGGGATAGATTCCTGAAATTCATAGATGCTTTTACTTGGGTTCTTTGCTGTATGTTACACACGTATATTTTCTCCCTTATGGCAAGGCAGGAACGGCGATATCGTCGGCGCTCTCAATCCGCTGAATTTTTTTCCCGGGGCCGATCCGCAGCGCTCCCTGCGGATCCAGCTCTTGCCCTTTTACAGGCAGCGCGGAGTATCCTCGGCGGTTCACGCCTTTCAGGGGACTTCTGGCGATCGCCTCCCTCATTTCAGCAGGGACATCATCGCCGAAAACATAGGTGAACCCATGCTCCCTCATCAGGACGGCCTGGATGATATCGGTATGCTGGATGGGGCGATCGAGGGCGGCGAGCGGCAGCCCGTCGACGCGCGCCGAAAAGGAAGGCACCAGCGGGATGCCCAGTGCCTCCAGGCGGGAATCCGCCATCGAAAGAAGCCCCATGCTCGACTGACCGAACATCATCTCGAGATCAACAACAGGCAAACCAGTCAGATCCGCGCCGGCGGGACATTCCCTCAGGGAATCGTCCTGGACGAAAATCTCCGAGACGGTACTGGAAAGGTCACCCGCCCACAGGATCCAGCTTTCATCGAGGGTCACTGCGGCGACATCGAGCGCAGCCTGAATCGCCAGCCCGTAGGTGAACGCCCTACCGGCAACCAGGCTCGGCGCCGCGTCGCGGTCGTAGGATCTGAGTCGCGGCCCATCCGCAAAACTCTGCCTCGCCTTGGTCAGTGTGGAGGCCGCGCGCTCGCGGAAGTCCTCATCCCCGGTGATTCTGTAGGCCGTAGCGTAGGCGGAAACCACCCGGAACGTGGCAGCAGCGTTGCCGGCGCGTTTCTCGGCAGGCGGATTCAGGCGGTTGTCGCGCACTTTGAGCAGTTTCTCCCTCGCACTCCCAAGCGCCGCCTCCGTGGATTTTACATCGACTCCAGACAATGCGGAGACCTGCTCCGCCGTTTTCGCGAAGGAAATGCTGTTTGCACGAAAAAACTTCCTCAAGGGGTCGGCCTCGGAAGGCAGGTTGCCCGAAACCTTCACCCCCGAGGCCAGAACCCACGCGGACAGCTCCTCCTCGCTCAGCCAATCCTTCACATCCTCATAGCGCCAGAGCCAAGCCTCCGTATCACCTGCCCTTCCGCCACCGAGGGAGAAAAGCCCTCCTTGGGTGCGGTAGGTTTTCTCCACGAAGGTAAGGATACCGAGGGCGCGTTCAAGTGCCCTCTTGTCGCCGGTGACGCCGTAGCCATCGAGCAGAGAAACGGCTACGCGCGCCTGAGTTGCACAATCTCGGTGAAAGCCGGGGAGCGCCCAGGTAGAGCCGCGCCTGGAATTGTAGACCCCTCCATCGAGCGGATCGAACATGGCGCTGACAAGGAGATCATCTAGCAGATTTTCCAGCGTATCCTTGCACTTCTCGCGGAGCCTCCCGGATATATCATCCATGCGGGCGCCCATCGAAAGAAGGTCGATCGCACCGCAGGGGAAAAGCCCCCCCGCTCCATCGAAGGTCCGCGAAACGGGATCATACAGCGAAGTGAGCTGGCGCAGGGCGCGAAGTGAATCGGCTCCCGGCTCTTCGCTCAGTTCCCGCTCGGCCAGCCTCTTCTTTATCCGCACCGCCCGATTTTCCTGATCCATGCGGCTATTCAGCGAAACATACGCGGGATCCTCGACCCAGATATTCCCGACCATCTCGTGCGATTGACTGAAAAGCTCCACGACAGATTTCGACCCGCTTGCGGGCAGGGGGATCCACGCCACCGGATTGCAATCCGGTGTCATCCAGACCATCAGCGGCAGTTGCACCCGACTGCCGATCTCGCCGCACAAATACGCCGTCAGTATTCCCAGCTCCCTCACCGAGTCGCCATCCACCAAGATAGGCACATAGTTCCGGTTGATCTCATCAACCGTCTTGGGATCCGCCGCGAGATCGGCGAGAATTCGGGCATACGACGGCTGCTGGGGTATCGCGATGACCACGAGCATGAGCCGTTGGGATCTTTCGGCCATCTCCATGCTCTCCTTCTGCCACGGCTGCCAATGAATCGGCGAGGATTCCGCCGCGGAATAAATTATCCCCGGCAAGCCCTTCAGCGCATTCTCATCTGCGACGCTTGAACCCATATCCCCGAAAATTTCCGGCGGAAGCTCTGCATCCGCCTCTTTCTCACCGCAACCGCCGAGCAAAAAGACCCCGCTGATGGCGAGTCCTGCAAAAATAAGTTGTTTTGGGTTCGGGCGATTCACTTTCCTGTCGCACCAGCATCCACAAAACTCCCGCTCTTGCCAAGTGAAGAAGAAAAGACTTCCGCTACACCTGCTCGCAGTTAATCTTTGCGAACAAAAATTTCCGTCCTCCGCGTGATCAGCATCGCCATCTCCAGCCAAAAAGGTGGTGTGGGTAAAACCACACTTTCCATCAATCTCGCCCACGCCTTTGCGCGCGCCGGTCTGAGCACCCTGCTCGTCGACGCGGACCCGCAGGGCTCCGTTGGCTTATCCCTAACCCGCCAGTCGCGACTCCTTTCGGGATTCTACGATTTCCTGGCCGATCCTGCTATCCCCATGGAGCGCCTGATCGTCCCTACCCGACTGGAAACCTTCTCGCTCGTCGCCGCAGGGCAGGCCAGCGACTACGAAGCCGGCAACGGCTCTTCGGGATCCCACCTCGCACGTGTTAGAGCCTTCCTCAGGAACGTCTCCGCTCGCCGCTACGACATCTGCCTGATCGACACCGCAGCAGGCCTTTTCGGTGTCACCAACGACGTCATCGCCTCTGCGGACGCACTCATCCTCCCCCAGCAGGCCGAGCCGCTCGGAATCCGCTCGGTGCCGAAATTGCTCGAAGGCCTCAACCGCCTCCGCATCATCAACCCCCGCCTCAACGTCCTCGGCGTCTGCCTGACGATGCTACAGCAGGGGCTTGCCGTGAGCACCGAAGCCGCCTCCACACTGCGCCAGTTACTGCCGGAGGAAATGCTTTTCCAGACAGCCATCCCCCGCGATGAAATCTATATCCGCGCCAGCGCGAAAGGCCTTCCGGTGGGCGTCCTGGAGGATGGCGGCGGCGCCGAAACTGTCTTCGACTCGCTCCGTGCCGAGGTCCAGGCGAAGCTCGGAAAATCCCGCCACCAAGCGCATATCCAGCCCGACTGATGGATCCCATCAACCCATGGCTTGACCCCGCGGAAGTCCGGCACCTCGCCGAACAATTGCTGCGCCCGGTCACTCCCACCCGCCTCTCGGCTGCCGATCCCGGCTTTGATCCATCCTTCGTCGGCTTCACTTCCCCCGAATCCGTAGCAGCCCCCGCTCCCGCCCCGGCCGCAGAGCCGGAACAACAGGCGCCCGCTGCCCCCCCGCAAGCCCCTCCTCGCGAAACGGAAGCTCCCCACCGGAAAGCCGAAACCAACCTCTCCGCGATCAGCGAATCCCCCCAGCCACCACCCGTCGCGCCCTCGCGAACCAGGTTCCTCGAACGCATCCGTATCTTCCGCGACTGGCTGGCGAAAAACTTCCACGCCACCGACATCTTCATCCTCGACCGCGAGGGCAAGGTCATCTTCGACGAAAGCGGCCACGGCCGCCTCCATTTCATGGCTCGCAACCTCGCCCTCGCATCCCGTGGTTCCGGCAACATCCACGTCAAGGTCGGCCCCGCCTCCATACTCGAAGTCATCCCCTGCGAGACCCCCTACGGACGCATCGTCCTCGGCTCCATCGTCCCGGAAGCCCTTCCCGCCAATCACGTCCAGACCATCACCGAAGTCCTCATCCAGACCGCATCCCCCGCGTAGCCGCGACCTCCGGCCACTGTTCTTCCTTGGAAAACGAAGAGCTTTCCACAGCCAAGAACAACAAGTCAAAAGCGATACAAGGCAATTGAAATCATGCTCCCAAGTTCCCGCATCCACGACCACCACACAAGCAAGGTGCTTCTCTTAGTTGCCGAACTTGGCGGTTCAAAATCCCCATTCCCCATCACCTCTTCCTTGAGGTTTGAATTTTGAATTTTGAGTTTTGAAATTTCAGCCGAAGGCACCCACCCCCGCCTCGACGCCTACCTCGCCTCAAAGCTGGACGACCTCTCCCGCTCCCGCATCCAGGCGCTGATTCGCGAGCAATACATCCGCGTCAACGGCAAGCCAGCCAAGCCCCGGGACTCCGTGAAAACCGGCGACTCCATTTCCGTCGTCATCCCCGAGGCCGTCCCCGACATCGCCGCCCCGCAGGACATCCCGCTCGACATCCTGTTCGAGGACGCAGACATCATCGTCATCCACAAAGCTCACGGCATGGTCGTCCACCCCGCCCCCGGCAATCCGGATGGAACACTCGTCAACGCCCTCCTCCACCACTGCAAGGGCAAACTCTCCGGCATCGGCGGAGTCGAGCGACCCGGCATCGTCCACCGTCTCGACAAGGACACCTCCGGCTGCCTCGTCGTCGCCAAGACAGACATCGCCCACCAGTCTCTCGTCACCCAGTTCTCCGAGCGCTCCACCATGGAAAAGCTCTACCTCGCCGTCACCCACGGCATCCCACTAAAGGACAAGGACACCATCTTCACACACATCGGCCGCCACCCGGTCAACCGCCAGAAAATGGCGGTCATCACCCCGCCCGCCGGCAAAACCGCCATCACCGATTACCGCATCCTCGCCACCGATCTCGCGACCAAATCCGCCCTCATCCGCTGCCACCTCCACACCGGCCGCACCCACCAGATCCGCGTCCACCTCCACCATATCGGCACCCCCATCCTCGGCGATCCCATCTACGGGAAAAAACACGAACTCCCCACCCCCCGCCTCATGCTCCACGCATGGCAACTCTCCTTCGAGCATCCCGTCTCCCGACAAAAACTCCACTTCACCGCCCCTCCCCCGGATGATTTCAAGCCATGGCTCGATCTAGCCGGAGCGGCGTGTCTCTGACCGCCGCAGGCTTTGGGTTCGATGATTTAGTTTTCCCGAACCGACTTTTGAGAAACGATCTGAAACTCAACTCGCACTCAGCACCGCTCGCCGCACTTTCCCCGTCGGCCTCCGCAGAAACCTCTTCGCCAATTCCTCGAACTGCTCCGAAAGGTCGGTCAGATAAATCTCCAGCTTCCCGTTGCCCCCCTTCGCATTAAGAAGATCCGTCCCCTCCAGCATCTCTTTCAGCCGCTCCGCACAAGTCGTCGCGGAATCCACCAAGCGCACATCTCCGGGCAAAATCTCATCCAGCACCGGCATCAGCAGCGGATAATGCGTGCAGGCCAGCATCAGCGTATCGATCCCTTTCGCGACCAACGGATCGAGGTATTTATTGATGACCTCCTTCGTCACCTCTTCGGAAATCCAGTCTTCCTCGATCAGCGGCACCAGCAGCGGCGTCGCAATCCCGTGTATCATCAGCCCTCGCTTCCGCGTCGCCAGCGCGTGCTGGTAGGCATGGGATTGGATCGTCCCCCGCGTCGCGATGATCCCGATCCGCTCCGCCGACTCATCCGCCAGCACCGCCTCAACCCCCGGCTCAATCACCCCCATGATCGGCACCGGGCAGTTCTCCCAAAATTTCGGCAGGGCATGCGCCGTCGCCGTATTACAAGCCACCACGATCGCCTTGACCCCTTTCGAAAGCAGGAAATTCACATCCTCCTCCGCGAACTGGCGTATCGTCTCCGGACTCTTCGAGCCATACGGCAACCGCGCCGTATCGCCGAGATAGATCACATCCTCCCCCGGCAATAGATCCTGCACCGCCCGCACCACGGTCAGCCCACCCACTCCCGAATCAAAAAATCCCAATGCCGCGTCCTTCACACCGGCCATCCTTTACCGCCCCGCGAAATCATCAATCCCAATCATGCGCAGGAGAGCGAGTATATGAAATCTTAAGAAATGAACCACGGATGGACGCAGATGAACGCGGATTTTCTCCAGAATTTGGTTAGAAGATTTCTAGAGCAGCTCAAGACTTTCAAACGTTCGCCGTTCGATTTACCCAGGCTTTTTCCCATTTCCATCCGCGTCCATACGCGTTCATCCGTGGTTCGAAACTCTGTATTACAACCCCTTTCAGAAACCCACTCTTGGGGGTTGAAATTAGTAGTTTAAAATTTAGGGTCTCCCGTATGTCCGCCTGTGGCCCGAAAATGAAGATGGATCCGACCCTCCACCGGGAGAAAAAACCGGATTGGATCAAGGTTCGCCTGCCCAACAACCCGGCTTTCTGGTCGACCAAATCCCTAATCACCGACCTCAAACTGGTCACTGTCTGCGAGGAAGCCCAGTGCCCAAACCGTTGGGAATGCTGGGGGCAGGGCACCGCCACCTTCATGATCGCCGGGGACAAGTGCACCCGTGCCTGCGGTTTCTGCGCGGTCAAGACCGCCAAGCCCGACGCCCTCGAATCCGACGAACCCGCCCGCATCGCCGAGGCCACCAACCGGATGAACCTCAAGCACATCGTCATCACCGCCGTCGCTCGCGATGACCTCAAGGACGGCGGTGCCGAACACTTCCGCGAAACCATCCGCGCCGTCCGCGAGGTCAACCCCGACATCATCATCGAAGTCCTCGTCCCCGATTTCAACGACCGCGACTGGGCTCTCCAGCTGGTCATGGACGCCCGCCCTCACATCTTCAATCACAACCTCGAAACCGTCGAACGCCTCACCCCGCTCGTCCGCTCCCGTGCCAAGTACCAGCGCTCGCTCACCGTCCTGCAAAAAGCCAAGCAAATGGTCAACGGCCACGTCGCCACCAAATCCGGCCTCATGCTCGGCCTCGGTGAACGCAAGGAAGAGATACTCCAAGCCATGGATGACCTTCTCGCCCACGACGTCACCGTCCTCACCCTCGGCCAATACCTTCGTCCCACTCCCAAGCATCTTCCGGTTGTCGAATACATCCACCCGGATCAATTCGAGGAATACAAACAGATCGCCCTGCAAAAAGGCTTCCGCCATTGCGCCTCCGGGCCTTTGGTTCGCTCCTCCTACCATGCCGCCGATTTCAAACCCGAACTGGATGTGCTTGATGCAATCGAATCAGATCTACGCTCCATGACTGGCCTAGAACTCGGCCCCGAGCACCTCCCTCTCCCCTCCATAAAACCCACCCTCGCCTCCTGAGAAATTTTCACCTCAAAGTCGCAAAGGGGCGCAAAACCAGCCCACCGTATTCTCTTATCTTCCTTAGGGTTTGAATTTTGAATTTTAAGTTTTGAGTTTTCCAGCACCATGCCTTGGTTAATCAAATCCGAACCCGACGTCTTCTCCATCCACGATCTCGAAAAGGTCGATCAGGAACCTTGGTCCGGCGTCCGCAACTACCAAGCGCGCAACTTCATGTGGCGCGACATGAAAGTCGGCGACCTCGCCCTCTTCTACCACTCGAACGCCAAGCCGCCCGGCATCTCCGGCGTCGCAAAGGTCGCTTCCGCACCTTACCCGGATCCCACCCAGTTCGAGAAAAACGGCGAGTATTTCGATCCCAAGGCCACCGAGCAAAAGCCCCGTTGCTATCTCGTCGATTTCGAACACATCGCCACCTTCGCTGAACTCATCCCCCTCCAGGCACTCAAGGACGATGAGATCCTCTCCGAAATGACCGTCTGCCAGAAAGGCTCCCGCCTCTCCATCACCCCGGTGCTGAAAAAACATTTCACTCGCGCCCTCAAGCTCGCCGGCGTGAAGCTCTGAACATGGAGCGCGGCTTTTTAAGCCGCTTTCTAACGCTCCCTCACCCCGCGGGCAATGGGATGCCCCGGCGCGGCGGTCAGGGCGCTGGGCAGAGAAGGTCGCACGCAGGGAAAATCACCTCCGCAAGATCTTCTCCAAAGCGAAATTTGTAGAGGGAGATACGATCGGCCCGTCTCCCTGAGGCGAGAGCAGCCCTCCCCTACTCCTTGCCTTTCGGAATCGGCGGTACGATCCTCGGTCTCGGCTTCCTGACTGCGGGAACCGCCTGCACGGTGAGGGCGTGTTCTAGGCTGCGCCTCATCGCACATATCTGCCTGCGCCACCCCTCCGGCACCTGGGAAAACTCCGGTCTGCCGCGGATCACCCCTTCGTAAATCACGATACCCTCGATATCCACAATCTTCACCGCGTCGCCCTGGCTGACTCTCATCACCTCGGCCCTGCCCTTCTTGTTCGAAATAATCGCCCGCTTCTCTCCAAGGTTCACAATCCTCAGCGCACCGTCCTTACCGCGCATCACCGAATCAGTTAGCACGCGCCGGGTCACCGCCCCGTCGTCGTCCTTGGCTTCACCCAGCGTAATCTTGAGATCCATAGGCTTGCCTTCGCGGAACACCGAGACGACCACCTCTTCGCCGGGCATTGACAGGCGCAAGAGGATGGCGAGCTGCCCTTCGTTGACGAGCATCTGCTCACCCATTTTCCAGAGCAGATCGAGCTTGCGGACGCCAGCCTTCGCGGCGGGTCCGCCCTCATCCAGCTCGGTCACCACGAAGCCGATCCCCGGAGGCAGCGACGGCAGCTGGGTCGTCGTCGTGTCGCCGGGCTTCGAAAGCCCGAGCCCGAGCCATACCTCACCGGTTCTGGTCACCGGAGCGGTGGCGGGCTTCTCCTCCTGGGAGAACCCAACGGTTCCCGCCAGAAAAAACACGGCGAGCAGATGTAGGGCGATCCGCATTTTAGAAAGTGCTCACGGGAACGAGATACATTTCCTCACGAGGCTCGGCGAGGGTCACCACAATTCCCGTCTCCTCGTCGCGCATCATGCTTTCCCCGATGACGCGCACCCGTACCTTTCGCACCGCGGAGCCACCCGAGTCCACGAACAATCCCTCATCGCTGACGCGTTCCACACGGTCAGCCGTCTCATCGAGCACGACAACCCCAGGAGCCTCTGAAATGGCCACCACCTGCCGGGAAGTAAGATCCCCGTCGGCATTCCCGGGGCGGGGGAAAAACACAAAGCCGAGCACCACGGCTGCGGCGATCCCACTGGCGGCGATCCACTTGGGAAATTTCACAACGGAAGGCGCAGCCACCTCGGCGTCTCCGCATAGTTCTTCGAGCTGATCCTCGATCTCTGACTGCATACTCTCGCTCACGCCGACGGGCATCAGCCGCGTCAGCGCATCCTCGATTTCCGCGTATCGCTCAGGCTTCTGCACAACGATCCTCCTTCACCTTTTTCATACTCAGCGCCAGTTGCTCCAGGGCATACCTGTATCGCGACGCCGCCGTGTTCGGAGAGATCGCAAGCGTCTCCGAAATCTGTGCGAACGTCAGCCCGCCCCAAGTCTTCATTACCACCACCTCTCGCAGCTTATCGCTCAATTCCTGTACCGCCTCGCGCAGCAACAGCGCCTCCTCGTCTTCCTCCATCACTGGATCCAGCCACACATCCGCGAAATCGTTCATGTAGACGATCGCTTCCTCGCGCTTCCGACGCCGCTTCTCGGAGCGGTGCAACATCAGTCCGGCGAAACGGATCGTCGAGAATACCAGCGGTAGATCCGGCGGCCCGCCGCCACGGTTCTCCTTCTGCTGGTAGTGCCACATCTTGAGCACGGCCTCCTGCACAAGATCCTCCGCATCCTCCCTCGATTTCCCCCAGCCACGGGCGAACAGCAACAGCCGCGGACCGTTCTCGGCCAGCCATTGCTTCCATGCTTTTGAAAGATTTCCCATGTCCTTATGCATAGAATGCCCCGCCAAGCGCCAATTGTCTCCCCAAATTTCGCCCCCCGCTCCGGGCAACAAAACTACCTCATTTCGAATAATTCAACCGCGAATGGACGCAAATGAACGCAAATGGAAAGTGGTTTGTCATCTATTTGATCACAGCGCAGACGAATTCTTGGGTGGAATTCCATTTGCGCCCCCTTTCCTGGGAATTTCGTGCCCACCGGCCTCTGTATGCCCTTTCGGCTGCATTCGCGATTAGACGTTTCTGAAATATGTCAGAAAAAGCGTCGCCATCCCAATATGAGGGAGTCCCAAATCTGGCAATCTGCGCTCTTGCCGTTGCGGCAATAAGAGTCCAAGCTCCCCCTTCAACGCCGGGGTGGCGGAATTGGTAGACGCGCCTGACTTAGGATCAGGTGTCTTTTGATGTGCAGGTTCGAGTCCTGTCCCCGGTATCTTTTCCCTTCAAAGATATGATCGACGAACTCAAGACAAAGCTCTCATCACTCGGCATGGACGAGGAAATGGCCACCAAGGTGATCGAAACCGTTGCCGATTTTGCAAAAACCAAGCTTCCGGGACAAGTCCACTCCGCCATCGACGACGTCTTGGCCGGCAAGAAGCCTGATCTCGGCGCACTGGGCGGCATGCTCGGTAGCCTTTCCGGACTCTTCGGCGGGAAATAAGGGACGCATCCGGATCGCGGGAATTTGCCGTTATTGAAAGACCGCGCATTTCCTTAGGGTTCCCTCCACAGGATCCAGATAACCCTATTCCTTCTCCTTTCGCTCACCTGCATACTCAAACCCGGCGATACCTACTGCCACACCATCGTCCTGCGATTTCCGAAGGCTGATGCGGCTGTTTCATCCGACACGTTTCATGAAATCTCCGGGTGAAACGGCGGGAACCGGAGACTTTCGGTAGTCGCGAAGGTTACGGGTCACGATGAGGTCGGCCTTCCATGCGAGCGCCGAGGCGGCCTGGAACGCGTCCTCAAGATCCGCCATTGGCAGTCCCATTGCGACTTTTGCATCATCCGAACCGACCGAAGCAACCTCCACAAGATCCAGGAGGTTTCTCAGGAAACGCCTCCCGCTTTTGAGCAGATAGCCACAGTTCGCGAACGAATGCCAAGCGACGGCAGCCTCACCTCCCTTTTCTGCCCACTCCAGGACGGCCAAGCTTGCGGCAACATGCGGTTCTCGTGCAAGCGCGACATCCAGGAGCACATCCGTATCGATCAACACTCTCATCCGCGCAGATATTTTGCACTCAACGAATCATACAGCGGGTCACTTCCCAGCGCGGGCCGCCTGAGTTCGGCGCTACCAACCAGGCGTGCGGCTGAACCAATCTTTTTCGAACCCACCTCGGACTGAAGAAGGGATTCAATGAGACCCGAAACCGAAGTCCCTTTCCTGCTCGCCGATTTCTTTGCAAGCCGGTGGATCTCGGGATCAAGGGTGATCGTGACTCGCGCCTTCATAAGTATGCACTTACACCGGATCATGCATACTGTCAAGTCACCTCACCGGGTGTGATTTTTATCGGTGTTTCTCACACGGTAGGGCTGATCCGGCTCGGTCAGCCCACTTTAAAATCTAGCACCCCACCCCACCCCACCCCACCTACCTCCTCCACCGCAGCTCCGCACGGAGGTTTTCCACCTCGTCGAGAAGCCCGACGATGGTTTGGATCGCCGCCCAATTCATGCGGTGCTGCTGGCGCAGCGCCTCGATATGGCGGAGGCGCATCACCGATTCCTCGTCGAAGTGCCAGTCGTCATCATTCCGGCGAACGGGCGAGACGACGCCTTTTCGACAGTAGAAAAAAATCTTTCGCCGCGAGGAGCCAGTCATGCGGATCACAACCTCGATCGGGTGGGTTTCGTGGGGGTCGGGGCTTATCATTTTCATATCAGTCTTCCCTTGGTTTGAATTTGGAAACGTCGCGGAGCTTTTCCCAAAGGGCGCGTTCCTCCGCATCCACGGATGGCGGAGTGGCGATCGAAACCTCGACATAGAGATCGCCGGGCGCGCCCTTCTTCGGCAGGCCGTAGCCTTTCAACCGGAGCTGATCCCCCGTGCCTGTCCCGGCGGGAATTTTCACCTGCACGGATTTCCCGCCAGGAATGTTGACGGCGAGCGTTGTCCCGAGCACCGCCTCCCATGGTGCGAGTTCTAGGTCGCGGAAAAGGTCATGCCCTTTCACACGGAAATCCGGATGTGCTGCCATACGGACGCGGAGGTAGAGATCGCCGTTCGCACCGCCGCCCGCACCCTGTCCGCCGTGCCCTGGGACACGCAACCGCTGCCCCTCGCCGATCCCCGCCGGAATACGCACTTGCACCTCGTCGGTGACGACCCGGCCCGTCCTCGGATCGGCCTTGCGGAGCGAGATGGTTCGCATCGATCCGTGGAACGCCTCCTCCAGCGTGACCATGAGATCGCCCTCGATGTCCTGCCCACGCCGCGAACCGCCCTGCCCGGGATACCCGCCACCATAGCCGGCGGCACGCCTCGCTCCGCCGCCGGAAAAGTATTGCTCGAAGAAATCACTGAAGCCAGTGCCTTCGAACTGGAATTCTTCGCCGCCCGGCATCGAGCTACCGGAGGAAGACCTACCACCGCCCGGAGGGGGTGGAGACTGCCCATTCCAGTTCGCGCCGAGCGCATCGTATTTCTTCCTCTTCTCCGTATCACTGAGCACCTCGTAGGCCTCGTTGATCTCTTTAAATTTCTCCTCCGCCGTGGACTTGTCCTTCGACACATCCGGGTGATGGATGCGAGCCAGCTTGCGGAACGCCTTCTTCACATCCGCCTGCGAAGCATCGCGTGCGATGCCCAACACTTCATAATAATCCCTGAATTCTACAGCCATATTCCCGATATATTCAGCAACAAGCTGGCAGATTCCCCGGCCTTTGTCTAACCGCCAGTCGGCGTGAGCTCAAAGTTTCCTGACAAGCACGACCCAGTCCTTGTCAGGATCAGAAGGAGGAGAACCAAGTGAACTTCTTATGCACCCGCCAGATGTTTCCCGATTTCGCCGATGTTTCCCCGGCGGAACCGTCCGCCGCATAGTAGCCGGGCACCACCAGGGTCTTTCCGGACTCCGGGTGGCTGAAGGTGACATCCAGCCTGTAGTCGAGGAAAGGATTCGGCGTTGCTCCCTCGGAGCTCTGCGGCCCCTCGAAAGCAAGGGAGACCCTATGCAACTTCATCAACTCACCGTAAATTCCGGCTCTTGTCATGAAGACGATATGGGATGGCTCGGCTGCGAAGACTGAAATGGCGGCGGCGAAAAAAATGGCGACAGTTCTCGTAGGCTTTGTATTTGCAACGAAATTATCCGTAAAAATCACCTGAGTGATCCGAAAATCAGCCCCGCAGCAGTCGATTCTTCGAGGTTGAGCGCCGGAGCATTGCAGTGCATGGTTCGCCCCATGTCCGCCATACGCGACCCGGATGAGCCGAAGATCTACTTCCTCCCGAACCTAATGACCGCCTGCAATCTCGCCTGCGGCTTCTTCGCCGTGCTCATGATCTTCAAGGGTCAGATCGAAGTCCAGCGCGCCTCAGGCGAGCTCGCACTGAGCGCAAAGGAATACTACGAAATCACCCGAAAGTTCTACGAATACGCGATCCTACTTATCTTCGGATCCTGCCTCTTCGACCTGCTCGACGGCCGCCTCGCTCGCCTCGGTGGCCAGGAATCCCCATTCGGCCAGGAATTCGATTCGCTGGCCGACATCATATCCTTCGGCATGGCCCCCGCCATGCTGCTCTCCCGCGCCGTGCTCTTCCCCCTCGGCAACGTCGGCTGGGCCATCGCACTCATCTACCTCGTCTGCGGCGCGATGCGCCTCGCCCGCTTCAATTGCCTTGCGGCGATGCCGAAGAAACCCGGAGCCGGTACAGACTTCCGCGGCATACCCATACCCATGGCGGCCGGCTTCATCGCATCCCTCACCTTCCTCATCATCGATCTCTACAAAAACGACCACGAAGTCGGCCCCTGGAAATTCGTCCTCGCCGGAGCCATGCTCGGCCTGTCGTGGCTGATGATCAGCGATGTGCGCTACCCTTCTTTCAAGACGGTCGATTGGAAAACACGCGGCACATACACGGCCATCATCCTCGCGGTGGTTCTTGTTTTTATTACCGTCCAGTTCCGCTACGTGATGCCTGTGGTGCTGTTCAGTTCCTACCTGATCTACGGATTCATCCGCCCCTGGCTATCCCAGCGCTTGCGCAAAGAGATTGAGGTATATTCTGCTCCGGATGAAACACAGGATGATTCATCGGAAAACTCCAACGAATACTGAACCCTCATGGCCGGTAACGGAAAAAAGCCCCGCATCATCCTATGGCTGCTCGTGATCCTACCACTGTGGCTTTTCGTTTCCGCCGGTTTCGCACTGCTGAAATATTTCAAGGATGAGAAGGCGGATGCCATAAAAGAAGAGCAGCGCTTTGCCCGCTCAGTTTCATCCACCTCCATCGAAGACGACCTCAGGAAAACCATCGAGATCATCGGCGAGCGCAATACCGGCACCCCGGAAAAACTCTCCGCAATGGCCTCCATGATCGCCGGCACGCTCGGCCCATCGAACACCGGATACGACGTAAAATCCATCGATGGCCCAGCCGGCTTCCCCATAATCCGGGTCAGCGTTACTTCAGAAAACAGGAACCTCTCTCCGGTCTGGCTGCTCACATCCTACGATTCCCCGGCCGGCTCCCCCGGTGCGGAGAAGAACGCCAGCGGCCTCACCGCCACACTCGCCGCCGCCCAGGCGCTCGCCGATTTCTCCCCGGCGCGCCCGATTCATTTCCTATTCCTCCCCCACGCCAACGAAGTCGACGCACCGATTGTCGAGACCGCGCTCGCCGTCGCAAATCTGATCAAAGGCGCAGCCGCCCCCAAGGCCATTCTCTGCATTGAAGCCATGGGCGATGCGGAACCCCTCATCCTCTCCTCTCGCGACACCACAGCCATCCCATCCGCCGAGTTCAAAGGCCTGGGAAAAGTCCTCGGTGCCGAGGTCATATGCCTCGGCGACGACTTCGACCTCGCCTCCACCCTCTTCGAAATGGATCTGCCCGCAATCCGCCTCGCCACCCGCCCCACACTCCTTCCGGACGAAAAAGACGACAAGCCACCCTTCGCCCCTACGGTGGCCGCATCCACCGGTCGGCTTGTCGAGCTCATCCAACGTCTCGCGAAAAGCCCTTGACCCTCCGCCCATCCTGCCCGACCGATTTGCCCTAACAAGATACGAATGACCTCCTCAAGCGACCTCGACACCACTTTCCTATCCCACGCACCCGGCTATTGGCCGGATTCCGCAATGGAGCACTGGGCCGACCAAAAATGGCAGCTCCGCAACCGCATCGACTCCCTTGCGGATCTTGAGGCGCGCATCAACCTCACCGATGAGGAGCGCGCCGGAGTGCTGCTCGCTGGCACCAAGCTCGCGATGTCCATCACCCCGCACTTCTTCAACCTGATCGATAAAGACGATCCCAACTGCCCGATCCGCCGCCAGGTCATCCCGCGCATCGAGGAAGGCTGGACCGCCCCCGAGGAATTGGCCGATCCCTGCGGCGAGGACTCCCACATGCCCGTCCCCGGCCTCGTCCACCGCTACCCGGATCGCGTGCTTTTCCTCGTCACCGACCGCTGCGCCTCCTACTGCCGCTACTGCACCCGCTCCCGTGTCGTCTCCGGTGTCGGCGAGCAACAACTCGAAACCCATTGGGAAGCCGCTTTTCAGTATTTGGAAGAACACACCGAAATCCGCGACGTCTTGCTCTCCGGCGGCGACCCGTTGCTTTTCTCCGATGCGAAATTGGATAAAATCCTCACCCGCCTCCGCGCCATCCCGCACATTCAGTTCCTCCGCATCGGCTCCCGCATCCCCATCTTCCTCCCGCAGCGCATCACCCCCGAGCTCTGCGCAATGCTGAAGAAGCACCACCCGCTGTACATTTCCATCCACAGCAACCACCCGAAGGAACTCACCACCGAAGTCCGCGACGGGTTGGTGCGACTCGCCGAGGCCGGCATCCCGCTCGGCAACCAGTCCGTTCTCCTGCGCGGCGTCAACGATTCTCCGGAGATCCAGAAAGCCCTCGTCCACAAGCTCCTCATGTGCCGCGTGCGACCTTACTACCTCTATCAGTGCGACCTCATCACCGGCTCCTCCCACCTCCGCACCTCCGTCTCGGAAGGCGTCGATATCATCGAGAACCTCCGCGGCCACACCACCGGCTACGCCGTTCCCCAGTTCGTCATCGATGGCCCAGGCGGCGGCGGGAAAATCCCGGTCAACCCGAACTACGTCGTCGATTCCGACAGCTCAAAGGTCACGCTACGCAACTACGAGGGCGGCATCTTCGATTATCCGAATCCCACTCAAATCTCGGAGGCCGAAATGCAAGCCCTCCAGGAAAAGGCGCTCTGCAAATCCTGCTAAGGGAGTAACGGAGCTCCTGCCGTCGGCTAGTCTCGCGGAAATGGAAAGTTTCCTCACCACCGTTTCCAACCTCATCCGGGAAAAGGAACTCCCCGCCCTGATGATCGGCACCGACAAAACAGCCCCTCCACTCATTTCACCGCTTCCTGCGGAATGAATCCCTGCTTCGCAAGCCATCCGAGCGAGCCACTCTGCCAAGCATCCCACATCGCCCCCTTGTAGCCGTTGAGTCCGTGGTTTCCGGACGGAAGCTCGAGATATTTACTCGGAACTCTGTGACCTTTCATGGCCTTATCGAACATCCGGCTGTTCTCACAGGGCACCACCTTATCGTCCTTGGCATGCGCCAGATACGTGGCAGGCGTGTCATCACCGACCTGCAGC
Source organism: uncultured Verrucomicrobiales bacterium (assembly GCA_905478925.1). GTDB lineage: Bacteria > Verrucomicrobiota > Verrucomicrobiia > Verrucomicrobiales > Akkermansiaceae > Luteolibacter. The sequence goes on along the minus strand of CAJQKQ010000020.1, from coordinate 5,508 downwards.
TCATTTGAGAAAAGCTTGATCATCTCCGGCGTGGGATTCTTGCCCAAGAGGTTCTTCCGTGAGCCTCCATGGCTGAGCTCCCCCATCGTAATCACCGGATAGACGAGAACCGCGAAATCCGGGCGGCAACTTTCGCGGTTCACCGGATCTGTCGTTTTTCCCTCCCCCAGATCAAAATGCGTCGCTGCAGTCGATGCCAGATGCCCCCCTGCGGAAAATCCGATAATCCCGATCTTGCCAGGATCACATCCCCATTCCTTCGCATTGGCACGCACCAACCGGATCGCCCGCTGCGCGTCGAGCAAAGGCACATGGGAGCGTCCTTTCGGCAGGCGGTAATTCAGCACGATCCCGGTGATCCCATGTCTTCCCAACCACTCCGCAATACCATTCCCTTCCGCACCCATCACCAACCCGCCGTAACCGCCACCCGGGCAGATCACCATCGCCGCCCCGTTCGGCTTCTCCGGACGGTGGATCAGGACGAAGGGTTCCTCCTCCGTGAAACCGCCCTCCCCGTCGGGTGCCTTGCCTAGCTCCCAGAGATCGACTTTCTCAGCCTCCGCCGCCACGGCGGACATATTGAAAAATGTGGACAGACAGCCCACCAAGACTGCTTGCAAAACGGTGGAGCGCAGGTGTTTCATTTCCCGGATGATCCGCTCAGGCAGAGCCTGGCGCAAGCCTCGTCACTCCGGCACAGATAGATCCACCGTCCCGTCCGGCAGCCATTTCACGCCGGAGACCTCGGTGAAACGCATCTGCTCCCCGATCTTGCCGTCCGCCATCTCGAAAGTCCGGTGCCCATTGGCGAGCTTCACTCCACCGACATCCGCGAGATCATCGAGCGTGATAAACTTCGGTGGCCCCGGGCCGTCCTTGGCGACGAGTTTGCTGGTCACAGTGTAGTAAGCGCCCCTGGTGAGTTTCGTCTCGGGATCGAGGAGCAGCACGTAGTAATCATCCGGCGAATCACCCGCAGCCTTGTCATAAGTGACTTTCACCTGTGTGTAATCCTTGCCCTCGAATTCCATCTGGTCAGGTAGAAGCTCGAAATTCGCATTCTCATCGTTGAAGACGAACGGGATCCCCAGGAAATAGAACGGCGTCAGCGCCCAGAAACGCGGCGGCGGCATGAACTCAGCGCCCTCCGGTCGGATCCAGTCCTCGCCTCCACTTATTCCAAAACGGATATCCTTGCCAGCCACCTCATGCACCACCGCCAGCGTCTTCGGATCGACGGTCTGCAGCGTATCCACCACCGCCTCCGGCCCCTTGTCGCTCATGTGATACGTCCACCGGAAATGCAGCTGGCCGCTGCCATACCATTTCTCCGTCCCGCCATGTGCTGCGATGGAGTCCATCACCAACTGGCGGCCTTCATCCACAACAACAGCGGAGCTCTCCACTGGCTTCCCGCAACCTGCCAAGGCCAATCCAAGTCCAGCAACACCGCAAATAAAAGGTAAGTTCATCCGCGAACATCCTCCCAAAAACCATTTACTCAACCCGCATTCTCGCAAATCCCCGGGACTTTGCTACCTTTCACCCATGAAAACCGCTTTCCTCTCCCTCCTGCTCGCCCTCCCCCTGCACGCCGACAAGATACGCGATTTCTGGTTCAACGGTGCGGAGATCAGCTCCTTCAAGCTTTCCCAATCACGCTACGGAAAGAACCACCCGGGACACGCGGAGCTAATCTTCGTCACCGAACCATTCCTCATCGGAAAGCAGGTAAAGGACGAGAGCGGCAAGGGCGACTCCACCGATGTCCTCAAGCTCAACGCCCTGACCACCTTCAATACCGGCCTCTACTCCTACCGCACGATGACCAGCACCTTCCGCCCCATCGACCTGAAAAAATTCCCCCACGCCCTCAAATCCACCACATCCATCCAGGACTGGTGCGGCCAAGCATTCCAGCAATCGAATTTCCGAAATAACAGCTGGTCCGTGCAGCTCCGCTCCTATTTCGAAAACGCCGGCGACAAGAAACTCACGCTCCCCTCCACCCACCTAGAAGACGAACTCTGGATCACCCTCCGCCTCGATCCGAAGAAACTCCCCACCGGCGAAACCGAGATCATCCCGGGAGCCATCTTCACCCGCTTTAACCACCAAGCCATCTCCGCAGTGAAGGCCAAAGCCGTCTTGTCCGAATCCAGCGGAAGCAGCACCTACACGCTCACTTATCCTTCCCTGAGCCGCACACTTTCCATCCATTTCGATACGGCCTTCCCCCACATCATCAGGAAATGGGAAGAGAAGATCAAAGCCGACACCACCACTGCCACCCTTAGCAAGCGCCTCATGAACGTCCCCTACTGGAAATTACACAATCCAGAGGACGCAGCCAAACGCAAGCAGCTCGGGCTCGATCCCGTGGCGGATTGAATGACCTACTCCGAGGCTTCCACGGGCGTTGGATCCAGCACCTCAATCTCGGTGTAGTAGGTCACGAAGTTCATGCTCGGCGTGCAGGCATCGATGTCGCCGCTCCAGTATCCGACATCCTTCGCCCGCAGCTCGAACTCAATCTCAAAGCTCTCAGCCGGAGCGAGAGTTTCTGAAAAGTCGTGGGAGAAGTAGCCAATGATCCGTTCCGATGTCCTTGGCTTGGGATTCACCGAGAGAATCTCGAACCCATCCAGCAGATCATCGTAAACGTCCAGATCGGCCAACTTCATATCCTTCGCCCCACCGTTCTTCACCGTGACCTTCACCTTGAAAACCTCACCAATCAAGACGGTCTCCGGATGGTCAACGCTCAGTTCGAACTCCGGAGAATCCCGAAACATCAACCAATATCCCATCCCCCCGACCCCAAGCCAGACCGCAGAGGTCACAGCCATGGTGATGAAGGCGGTGATGAGAATGGTCTTGTTGCGTTGGTAAGCGGCGTCCATGTGTAAAAAATCTGCACCATCCCAAGCGGGCATAGCAACACCCATTCCGGCATGATCCGGGTGTGATTTTTTCGGTGGGTTTTTTTCTCGCACTGTTGCTGCTAGGAAGCGCCGCAGGCTCTGGACTGCTGGGATTCTTTATTCCCAGCTTTTGGGGATGGCGTCGTTGATCGCAGCGGGTGCTTGCTACCTGCCGTTTTTATTTAAACACACTCACCCAGAGAGCTGCGGATAAGAACCGCAGCAGTCCAGAGCCTCCGGCGGTTTTCTCCACCGAAAAAATTACAACCAGCCCGAAAGGCAACACGCTGAAGTTACCTCAACTCACTTCCCGTTCGTCTCCCAGGCATCCTTCTCGGTCAGCACACTTTTCGCGCCCTCGCCTTTCAGCCATTTTTTTTACCGCCTCATCTCCCTTCAATTGCGCGTCTCAAAAGGATGTCGTCAGTGCAAGGATGGCCTTATGGTAGCGACTTTCCTGCCGATTTCCTGCCGCTCGCCGAAGTCCATGTGAGTCGCCTTATCGAAGACCACCTGCTAGGCGGGTGCCTTTCCGAGGGCAGGGAAAACCTACGCAGACGCCGCTTTTTCCCGACAGCCAGAGGATCATAGGCAGCGGGCTTCGCAGCCACGGAGACCACAAGTGCTGCGGCAATCAGGGTGCGGAATAGGATCATGCAAATTGAACTCCCGTTACCCGCTGAGGTTACGGAAAAACCTGTTGCCGATCCTCCTTTCCATCCCATCTTGCAGGTCATGAGCGAGACATTCCACGGTTGGGCGGCGAAGGAACAGGGCGGGAAGCTGGAACAGATCGAGTTCGATCCCGGCGAAATGCGCCCGGAGCAGGTGCAGGTAAAGGTCGAGTCCTGCGGCGTCTGCCACTCGGATCTCTCGATGATCGACAACGACTGGGGTATGTCGAAATACCCGCTGGTGGCAGGCCATGAGGTCATTGGCATCGTCGAAAAAGTCGGCGATCAGTCCAAAGGCATTTCCGTCGGCGACAGGGTCGGCCTCGGCTGGTTTGCCGGCAGCTGCCTCTCCTGCCAGCCCTGCCTCTCCGGTAGGCAGCAGCTCTGCTCCGGTGCGGAGACCATGATCGTCGGACGTCACGGTGGCTTCGCCGATAAGGTGCGGGCGAACTGGGAATGGACCGAGAAGCTTCCCGAAGCTCTTGACCCCGCAAGCTCCGGCCCGCTGTTCTGCGGCGGCATCACGGTCTTCTCGCCGATCGCGGATTTCGGCATCAAGCCGACGGATCGGGTCGGCGTCGTAGGCATCGGTGGCCTGGGTCACCTCGCGTTGCAGTTCCTCAACGCGTGGGGCTGCGATGTTACCGCTTTCACCTCCAGCAAATCCAAAGCCGCCGAGGCGATCGGCCTCGGTGCCCATCACGTCGTCGACAGCACCAGCAGCGATGACTTGAAAGCCATCGCCGGAACCCTCGATTTTATTCTCGTCACCGCAAACGCGCCCCTCGATTGGGACTCCTTCATCGGCGCGCTCGCCCCGGATGGCAGGCTGCACTTCGTCGGCGCCGTGCTGGAGCCGATTCCCGTCGCCGCATTCTCCCTAATCGGTGGCAGAAAATCCATTTCAGGCTCACCACTCGGATCGCCATCCACCGTCGCCACGATGCTGGACTTCTGCACCCGTCACAAGATCGCCCCGGTTACCGAAACCTTCGCAATGGACGACATAAACGACGCTCTCGACCACCTGCGCGCCGGCAAGGCGCGCCACCGCATCGTCCTGAAACGCTAGCCCCGGGCGGGATACCTGCTTGCCACCGCGCCCGGCTTCGCGAAACAAAACCTCTTCCAATCCCTCGCCCCGCACGAAACCTCCGGGACTACGCCAGCGCGTTCTGTTTTTTCCGCTGCCCCATAAGCTTCATCACGAGGAAAACAAGGCCACCCACGGCAACCACCACCAGCGGGATGCCGATGAGTGGGCGGTAGAAGATCCAGGCGATGGCGATCACGAAAAACGAGATCACAACCGTCAACAGGAAGGCGATAAATCCGGTACCGACACCGAAGATGTCTCCAGCGATGGGCAGAACATCGGCAAGCACGGAAAGCGGGCGGAAGATCGCCGAGAAGCCGAAGAACATCAGCACCGCGCCGAGCGCACGCAGGCCCCATGTCATGAACTTGTTGCTTTGGTGCGCGGTGGCGAACATCGAAGCGGCGGTTTTGCTCCCGGTCTCCAGCATCTCGATCGTGCCGCCCGCCTTCGCCGTGTAAGGTCCGAGACCGTCACCGACCTGCGCCGCGATAACACTAACCTCGCCCGGCATTGCCGCCTCATGACTCACCCGTATATCACCGACCGTGGGAGAACCGGGGTTCTCGCCCAGATAGAAACCGCCTCCCTCACGATGCAGTTTTTTCCCGGCTAGCGTCTCCGGCAAATCCACCGCGGCGTCCCCGCGGACACCCGAAAAATTATCGATATGCCCCACCAAGCCCGAAGAGAGGGTGAAGCCCCCGACCGTGATCGGATTCGCTTTCCACTGGTCGCCGTTGAGCGCCGGGCGCGGGTTCTCGTGACCCTCGGGACGCTCGAATTTTGAGGAATCGATGACCTTGCTAGT
>CAJQKQ010000019.1 GCA_905478925.1 uncultured Verrucomicrobiales bacterium | reverse complement strand
CTTGGGGCTACCCGCCCCAAACCCCGGCAAGCTGAGCCAGCTTGACCGCCCCGCCCACCTCACAGACCAGATCACGACATCAATAAAACTCAAAATTTACTGGCAACGGTAAGGGAACCACTTCAGTGTTCAACATTTTCGATCCCACACCTTTGGACTGCCTGATCCCGATGTGTGCCGAGAATGAGGTCGCGGTCTTGGCGCGGTGTGTGCTCGATGAAGGTGGACTGACCGGATTCCTCACGAAGGATACGAAATTTGCGGCGGATGACTTCCGGGCGAACTACTTCGATCAGGGGCCGCGGAGCCTCTACCTGGAAAAAGTCGAGGGACTCCGGAAGTTCCTGCCCGATCATGCGGGGAGCTTGGCCGCTCTGGCTCTGAAGTTCGTCACGAAACATCCCGGTGTGACAACGGCCCTCTCCTCGATGAACATCCGCGAACATGCCGAAGCCAACGTCGCGGCGATGGACGAGGAACCCTTGAGCGATGAGGTCTTCACCGAAATCCGCTACTACCACCGCTGGATTCACAACTTTTACAGCAGCATGTCCCTATGAGAACATTGAGCAAAGTGCGTTGGTCGGATCTGCGGCCGGATGATTTCCTGGAGCGTCAGAGTGCATGTCCGATCGTCTACATGCCGATCGGACTCTGTGAGCCACATGGGCACGTGGCCGCGTTGGGACTGGATACACTGAAAGCGGATTACTATTGTGAGGAAGCGGCGGAGCGCTTCGGCGGCATCGTGGCGCCGACCCAAGGCTATCACATCCACGAATGTGGTTTCCACAAGCCATGGTTGGACGAGGTGGTGGGCGACACCAATCCCCTGCTGGCGGGAATGCCTCCGCAGGTCGTCTGTTACCACTTTCTCTATCAACTCCGTGCCTTTGCCAATGCCGGCTTCCATGCCGTGATCGTGGTGAGTGGGCACGCCGGAGGGAGCCAGAAGGATTTACGAAGGGTGGCAAAGGCCTTCACCAAGTCGACTGGGATCCCGGTCGCCGTGAAGACCGATCCCGAGTGGGGCGGTTATGAAGGCGATCACGCCGGGGCTTACGAGATTTCCCAACTGCAGGCGATCCATCCCGCGGCTGTGGATCTGTCCCTTCTGGAGAGAATGAACGACGAGGGATCTGGCGGGCGACTCGCGTTGGGGCTGGACGCCGCCGAGGCGAGTCCGGAGAAGGGCAAGGAAATCAACGAAACGATCATCGCCGCAATAGGAGCGGTGGCGGAAGACATCAGAGGAGGAACTCCGATCAAGGAACCCATCAACTATCAGCAAGCCGAGGAAATTTGGTCCGGGGTTCTCGCGCAAGGCGAGTGGTGGAGTATGGGTTTGAAATAATACGATCTTCTCCAGCCTTCCTCCCCCACCGGGCTAGTCCCGATCGGGACTTTCATCATACCTATGCGCCGCTTCACCGCGCTGTTCTCAAAGCCTATCATCAATCAGACATCTTCACTCCCCGACTTCCATTCTGGCGCACCCCCTTTCTCCCCTCTCCGCCACCCTCGACAGCGCCCTCCTTCAAAAAAATTCTTAGTAGTTACCAGACTACTGGGGTGCGGGTGGTGGTCGGGTAATTCTGATCGCTTTTCGACGCGGTGATAACGGGACATCGTCGCAGGAGCGGAAAATCACTTCACGCGCGATCCAGAAGCCCCCCCTTTTATCAAAGAGTGGATCTCCGACGACTAAGATCAAAGCCCGACATGGCAGTTCACCGGTAATCCATGGAAGCGCGCTTCTTTTCATTTGCTTCAAAGATAAGGATATCAGATGTTATCAGAATGCATTTCCTCCATCGGTTGCACATCATCCCATGCCTTGTTCTGGCATTTTGTTCCACGCTTTATGCCGGCGATAAGCCGCCTTACGCCATTCGTGAGGGCGATATCGTCTTCAGTGGTTCCACTTTTGGACAGGGCGCGGCGATCATCGCGGCTACTGGCTCCCCCTATACGCATTGCGGCATTGTATTCGAAAAAAACGGACGCCTGATGGTGCTCGAAGCGGTGCAACCGGTGGGCGTCACCACACTGGAGAAATTTATGTCACGAGGTCGGCCTGAAAACTTTACCGCCCGTCGTTTGATAACCGCCATTACGCCTGCGGCTTATCGGAAAGGCCGTGCATGGGGCGTGGCTCAGATCGGCCGGAATTACGACGCCCTATTCCAGTGGGACAACAAGAAGCTCTACTGCTCTGAACTCGTTTGGAAAATCTATCAGAACGCGGGGATCGAACTTTGCAAGCCGCGCCTCTTCAAGGGCTACGATCTCCAGCGTCCGGAGATGAAGACCGTAATTGAGAAACGATACGGTAGTATGGACCGATTACCAATGGATGAAAAAGTAGTCGCGCCTTCGGATCTTGCGGCCTCCCCGCTGCTCGAGGAAGTGCCGCGTAAGGATTCGTGATGGCTTACCGGCCGAAGGCCATGGAAGAATCGGTCTTATTGATCCTATACGATCTATTTCTTCAACTACGCCTTCACGTAAACCTCAGATCCCGCCTCGACGAACTCCTTGGATTTCTCCTCCATGCCTTTTTCAACGGCTTCGTCCTCGGTGAGGCCTTGGGCAGCAGCGTATTGGCGGACGTCCTCTGAGATTTTCATCGAGCAGAAGTGCGGACCGCACATGGAGCAGAAGTGGGCGGTCTTGGCACCGTCCTGCGGGAGGGTTTCGTCGTGGAACTCGCGGGCGGTGATGGGGTCAAGGCCGAGGTTGAACTGGTCTTCCCAACGGAACTCGAAGCGCGACTTGGAGATCGCGTTGTCGCGGTATTGGGCACCGGGGTGGCCTTTGGCGAGGTCGGCGGCGTGGGCGGCGAGCTTGTAGGTGATGACACCGACTTTGACGTCGTCCTTGTTCGGCAGGCCGAGGTGTTCCTTCGGCGTGACGTAGCAGAGCATGGCGCAGCCATACCAGCCGATCATGGCGGCACCGATGCCGCTGGTGATATGGTCGTAGCCAGGGGCGATGTCGGTAGTCAAAGGTCCGAGCGTGTAGAACGGAGCCTCGTGACACCACTCAAGTTGCTTGGCCATATTTTCCTCGATCATGTGCATGGGGACGTGGCCGGGGCCTTCGTTCATGACCTGGCAGCCTTTTGCCCATGCTCGGATGGTGAGTTCGCCCTGCACTTCGAGTTCGCCGAACTGGGCCTTATCATTGGCATCGGCCACGGAGCCGGGGCGGAGGCCGTCGCCGATGGAGAAGCTCACATCGTAGGCGGCGCAGATGTCGCAGATTTCATCCCAGTGGGTGTAGAGGAAGTTTTCCTTGTGATGGGAAAGGCACCACTTGGCCATGATTGATCCGCCACGGGAAACGATGCCGGTCATGCGGCTTGCTGTCATCGGCACGAAGCGCAGCAGGACGCCGGCGTGGATCGTGAAGTAGTCGACGCCTTGCTCGGCTTGCTCGATGAGAGTGTCACGATAAATTTCCCAGGTCAGATCCTCGGCCTTGCCGTTGACCTTTTCGAGAGCCTGATAGATCGGCACCGTGCCGATGGGGACTGGCGAGTTTCTCAAAATCCACTCGCGGGTGACGTGGATGTTCTTGCCGGTGGAAAGATCCATCACGTTGTCGGCGCCCCATTTGGTGGCCCAGCGCATTTTCTCGACCTCTTCCTCGATCGACGAGGCGACGGCGGAGTTGCCGATGTTGGCGTTGATTTTGACGAGGAAGTTACGGCCGATGACCATCGGTTCGCATTCCGGGTGGTTGACGTTGAGTGGAATGATCGCGCGACCTGCGGCTACCTCGCTGCGGACGAACTCAGGTGTGATTTCCTTCGGGATGCGCTGTGGGAAGCGCTGGAAGATATTTGGCGTATAGGGGCTGTCCGGCTGCTGGCTGGAGCCGGCGTGCTGCTTGTCGAGGCGGTTGCGAAGGATGTCGTCCTTTTGGTCGGAAATTTCAGTGCGGCGCATGTTCTCGCGGATCGCGATGAACTCCATCTCGGGGGTGATGATGCCCTGGTCCGCGTAGTGTTTCTGGGTGACCGGCTTGCCGGTGCCACGCAGCGGCTGGCGACGCTCGGCGGTGAGACCGGGGAACTCGATGAACTTGTTGGCCTTCTCAGACTTGGAGGCGAACTCGGCGTGTTTCTCGGTGAGGTAGCCGTTGTCCTGTGGCTGGACGGCGCGACCGTCGTAGGCCTCGACATCTCCACGTTTCAAAATCCACTCACGCCTCAGCGCGGGAAGCCCCTGATCAGAGGTTCCTTTGAATTCCGGGTCGCCCCATGGGCCGGAGCAGTCGTAAACACGGACGGGTTCGTTTTTCTCAATGGTGCCGTTGTGGGACTTGGTATCAGCCAGAGCGATTTCGCGCATTGGCACCTGAACTTCTGGATGGAGTTTGCCCTGCACATAAACCCGGGTTGATGCCGGAAGCGGCGTGCGGGATTCGTCGTGGTTCGTGGTCTCCGTTCCGGTGGTTTCTTCGGGGCTGATCATAATGTTTCTGAGTTCGTGAGTTGGGAAATTTCACGGATCAGAAAGCCTTCGGAAAACAAGAAAACCGCTGGGCTTTCCCGACTCCCTCCGGCGGCATGATCCGCTTCAGGTTCGAAGGGTTTTTTCCGCGCGTCGGAAAATCTCAGCCCCCCGTCCGGAAAGCCCCCCTGTCGTCAGGCAAGACTCCCCCACCCCAGGCAGAGTGTCAAGTCGCCGGGGAAAATCAGTATTTCTCCTTCAACCACTTCTCGTGACCCCAAAGCCCCCAGACAACGCCGGCGAGCCCAAAGGTGAGAAGGATGGGAGGCAACGCCATCATCAGCGAAATGCCGATAGGCCCGACCGCGATCAGGAAATCGTTATCCACAACATGCGGTGCAAGCAGCACGTAAATCCTAGCAATGAGGAGAGCCACGGCACCATAGGCCATCATCGAGCCGCCCCATGATTTCTTCTCCCGCACCAAGCGAAGCGCCGCCAAGGCAAGCAGCCCGAGGCCGATCACGCCGAAGGCGTCGAATAGGAGTCCGTTCGCAATAATAACTTCAAGCAACAGATTCATTGGCGGAGATGGTTTGTGTTCTGGAGAATTTGAAAGCGGCCGGCATCCTCACTAGACCGGAGTGCAATCCGAGGCCAAGGCCGAAGACCAACCAACCGGCGTTCATGACAACAAGCTTTACGGCATGCCATCCCATGGCGGTAGCGGGATCGTGCAAATGGGCGACCGGATGGAACCTCTCGATCATACCCGCCTCATACATCGGTATGAGGATCGCGTATCCGAAACAGAGCAGGAAAGCTCCACCAACCATCAGCCTTACGGCCCAGCCCTTCGATTCTTTTGCCATTCGCCAAGCGACAATCATCAGGAAAACGCCCATCACGATCATAAAAACCGGACGGATCGCATCAATCGAAGCCAGGGGGAGATTCGGAAGAAAACTCATAACCTCAAAGGATGAACCATTTCATAAGTCACTTAGCAAGAGCCGTTAACAACATATTTATTAACTATGAATATCACCCGATAACTCGGTATTTCTGATATACCCAGTGTGCTTGATACTTTGTAATTCCGAAAATTCAGGAACAATTTCGCCGCAACCATGATGTGCTTGCGGCTTCCCCTCCCGTCCGTTACTGAAATCCCCGTATGAGCGACGCCACCCCACAGCCCCAGTCCACCGAAGCCGAATTGATTGCCGTCCGCCGCGAGAAACTCGCCAAGCTCCGCGATCTCGGAGTCGATCCCTTCGGCGCACGCTTCGAGATCACAATCACACCCGCCAAGCTCAAGGCTGATTTCTCCGACGAAAAACAAGTCACCACCGCCGGCCGCATTATCGCACTGCGCGACATGGGGAAATCCTGTTTCTTCAGCATCGGCGACGCCCACGGTGCCATCCAGGGCTACATCAGTGTCAAAAACCTCGATGAAACCCAGACCGCGATTTGGAAATGCCTGGACCGCGGCGACTGGATCGGCGTGACCGGTGAAACCTTCACCACCCGCACCGGCGAGCCGACGATCAAGGTGGAGTCCTTCACCGTGCTCTCGAAATCCCTGCGCCCGATGCCGGACAAGTTCCACGGTCTTTCCGATCGGGAAACGAAATACCGCAAGCGCCACCTCGACCTGATCGGCAACCCAGACAGCGCCACCCTGTTCATCACCCGCTCGAAGATGATCGCGGAAATCCGCAATTTCCTTCACGAGCGCGACTTCCTAGAGGTCGAGACCCCGATGCTGCAGTCGCTCGCCGGAGGTGCAGCCGCCCGACCTTTCGAAACACACCACAATGCGCTCGGCATGCCGCTCACCCTGCGGATCGCGCCGGAGCTTTTCCTCAAGCGCCTTCTGGTCGGTGGTTTCACCAAGGTCTTCGAACTCAACCGCAACTTCCGCAACGAAGGCATCTCCCGCCGCCACAACCCCGAGTTCACCATGCTCGAGGCCTACTGGGCTTTCTCCGATTTCGAGGAAATGGCAAACATGGTCGAAGAAATGACCTGCCACCTCGCCGAGAAATTCTGCGGCGGCCTCAAAATCGAGCACAAGGACGAGGAAGGTGAAGTCATCCGCACCATCGATCTCTCCCGCCCATGGAAGCGCGCCAACTATCACGACCTCATCAAGGAAGTCGCCGGTGACGATTTCTTCGACATCACCGCGGAGCAGAGAATCGCCAAGTGCGAGGAACTCGGCGTCCAGCTCTCCGAAAAAATGGAAGACTACGAAGTCATCCAGCAGGTCTTCGAGAAAAAGGTCGAGGAACACACCTTTGATCCCTGTTTCGTCACCCGCGTCGCCAGCGAGCTGGTCCCGCTTGCCAAAGTCACTCCCGGTGGAAAAACCGTGGAGGTTTACGAACTCATCATCAACGGCCAGGAAATCTCCCCCGGCTACTCGGAACTCAACGATCCCGATGTTCAAAAGCAGCGCCTCGAACACCAGTCCGGCGGCGAAGAGGAACAGAAGGTCGACTACGATTTCATCGAGACCCTTGAGCACGGCATGCCCCCAGCTGGCGGCATCGGCATCGGCATCGACCGCTTGGTGATGATGCTCACCGGCGCACCGACCATCCGCGACGTGGTGTTGTTCCCGCTTCTCAAGAAGAAGGAGTAAGGAGAAGGGGTTTCCCAACCCCTTTCCTAAAAATACCGTCCACCTGCAATGGGGTTAGGAAACCCCATCTCCAAACCCATGATCGCATGGCGAAGGAGGGAATGAAACTCACCTCGTTCTACGCCACATCTGTCTGCTCAGTTTCTCGGGCACAGTTGCTCACCGGTTGCTACGGCACCCGCATTGACGTTCCCTGGGGCTTCTTCCCGCCTCTGCAAAGGGTTTAAATCCTAAAGAGGTCACCATCGCCGAACGCCTCAAGGAGCTCGACTACGCGACGATGTGCGTCGGCAAGTGGCACGTCGGCGACCAACCGGAATTCCTACCGACCAACCAAGGCTTCGATCACTACTTCGGCATCCCGTATTCAAACGACATGCAGTTGAAATCCGTCGAGACCGGACAGCGCGTCACCCCTCTGCTCCGGGATGACAAGGTGGCGGAACTGCTCACCGACAAGCAGCAAGAACGCATCGTCGAACAATACACCGACGAAGCGGTTCGTTTCATTACGGAGAACAAGGAGAAGCCCTTCCTGCTCTATCTTCCGCACACCGCCATCCACACACCGATTTATCCGGGAGAGGCTTTCCAAGGGAAATCCGACAATGGAAGGGTCGGCGACTGGATCGAGGAACTCGACTGGTCCACCGGTCGCATCCTCGACACACTGCGCGAACTGAAGATAGCCTCAAACACCCTGGTCATCTTCACCAGCGACAACGGCTCATGGCTGATCAAGCAGAAAGACAGCGGCAGCGCCCTGCCTCTGAGAGGCGGAAAAGGAACCGCGACTCTACAACCTCGACGAAGAGATCGGCGAAAAGACCAACGTCGCCAAGCAGCATCCGAAGATCGTTTCCAAACTCACCGCGCTCGCGGAAAAGATGAACGCCGAAATCGGTGGATCCCAGCCTACCCCTCGTCCACCGCGTGCCAGTCCGCGATCTTCTTCCTCATCCTATCAACGACTTCAGGGTACTCCGATGAAACGTCATTCTTCTCATTGGGATCACCCTTGATATTGAACAGCCTGACCGGAGCCTTATCCCAGATATGGACGTTGCGGTATTTGGTCGTGTCCTTGGCGTCGAAGCGGATCAGCAATTTCCACTCCTTTTCGACACACCAGAGGTATTTCAGGGTATCGTCCGGATCGCCGGGGGTCATGTTGTGGATGGAATTGCAGACACCGAATAACGTATCACGCCCCTTCCGCGCATTCTCGTCGAGGACCAAGGGATATTCAGATCAATTTCCAAAAAGCCCCCGGATGATACCTTCGGCTCCCTTGATGGCTTTTTCGCCTTCTTTGATCACCTTGCCTCCCTCATCGATGAGACTTCCGCTTTTCTCTAGCAGTTCGAGACCTTTCCCGATGGCACCGCCGGGATCCTCACCGATTGCATTTTTCGTAAATCGGAGAGCCATCTCCCCGGTCTCGGGCAGATTCTCAAACATGCGCATCCCAGCGGCCTCGATGAGGCGCTCGGTCAGATCCTCCTCGGGATCATCCAAAGTCCCGGTGACATGGAGCGATGCCCAGAGCAGCCCGTGGGTGCCCGGGAGGAAAACGTCAGTTTCCGCGCCGGGGATATTCGCGAGAGTGCCGGGGACGAGACCCAGGCGGAACCGTCCGTCAATGGCATTGCCGCGTATGCTCAGGTTGCCCTCGATTCGGATTAGCCCCTCGCTGCCCATGGCGATGTCGGTCAGGTGCAACTCGCCGTTCGCCCAACTCCATTTGGTGCGCGCCTCGTTGAGCTGGAGGATGCGAAAACGGCGGGTGTCGGCGTAGGCGGCAAGCGCATCGAGCATGGGCAGGGCGGTCATCGTGCCGTTGCGAATTTCGAGGTCCCCGGCCATCGCCATGGAGCCACGAATGTTATCCACGGAAAAGGTGGAGGAAGCGTCACCGGTGAGCCGGCGTGCCCAGTTCTCATCGAGAAGCTCGGCGCATTTCACGCCCTCAATATCGCCCTCGAAGGAGTAAATTTCGGTAAGCGAATTCCACTCACCGAAGGCTTTGATGCGACCGTCCTCCCATACGTCCACCTCGGCCTTGGTCACAAATGCGCTACCGTCGTGGTAGGCACCGAGAATCCGCTCCACCCGGAGCTTCGGCACCCACTCCTGCGGAGAAACAACAGTACCTCCGGAAATTTCGCCCTTGAAGGAGTTCTTACCCGTGTCCGGTTTCACTTTCAGCGACATGCCCTTGGCGATGATCTCACCAGATTCGGTCTTTGCCCGAATGGCGATCTCTCCGATCTCCAGCGACTCCAGTTCGACTTCGCTCGGAACCCAGCCGGGCTGCTTCTTCATGACTTCTTTTTTTCGCTCGGCTGGCTCCGTCGTTGCGGGTTCCTCCTCCTTCGTCAGATCCAATGCAATCTCCAGACGCGAAATGTGCGTCGCCATGACCTCCCATACACCCCTGCTGATCCCACCAAAGCCAATTTCGGTATCGATGTGATCCGCCTCGACCAATGTTATGACACCGTTGCCAGTTGCATGGAAACCGGGAGTTTCGACGGCGAGCCCGTCCCACATGAACGGATCAAAAGAACCCTCCATCTTGGCCGCACGGCTGACCTCAGTGGAAAGGAATTTCCTAAATCCCTCACTATGCAAATAGGACCGGATCCCGTAATAACCGAACCCAGTAACAAGGATCATTACCGCCCCCAAGCCGAACAACAACTTACCGAGCCACGGGTTCTTCCCTGCTCCCTTCCTCCTACTCGCACGGCCGCTCATGGAGGGTAAGCTAGCCCCGCGTTTGTACTCCGCAAGAATAGAAGAACCGGGCGACGGGTGTGATTTTTATCGGTGTTTCACCCGGTAGGGCTGATCCGGCTCGGTCAGACCACTTCAAAAATCTAGCAGCCCACCTCACCCACACGGAAGTGAGATCTCGGGGGAAATGTAGTGTCTTGCCGTGGGTTCACTCCCTTCCCCAGGATACGGCGCTTCCGTTTTTGATCAGGGCTGACCGGATCAGCCCTACCATGATTGAATGGCTTGGGCTGCGTCAGGCAAATACACCAATAAAAATCACACCTCCCGGCGACGATCAGGTTGACCTGACCTTAACATTGGATTGATGACCCAATCCATTTCCGGTAATCTCAACACCCGCTCATCATGAAACGAAACCCAGCCATTCTTTCCTGCCTCCTCACCCTGGCAGCGGCATCCCACTCCGCCCATGCATTCAACATCATGGTCAACTACTCCTACGACTCGAACGATTTCTTCGACCAAGCAATGAGTAAAGCTGCGATGCAGGCGGCTGCGGATCGTTTCAGCACGGTGCCAAGCTCCGTCGTCGATGATCTTATCCTATTACCCCCCCTGCATGAGCAGGGCGAACCGAAAGCACAAAAGTGAAACCGCTTCACCGGAAATTACGAACTGCTTGCCGTGTTCTGAGCGCCGTCTTCCTCGGGGTTTTCACCGCGCCCATCCTGTCCTTCATATGGCTAGCGGTTCCTTGGCTCAGGTATTTTCCAGCCGGTGACGATTCACCCCATGCCATCGGCATTCCCATCGGGTTCTGTATCGGTGCTTTTCTGGCAACGAAGCTCAACAGGCGATTCAATTGGGGTCGCCGCACAGCCTACACCGGCCTCGCACTATTACTTTTATCGCTCCTCGCCTCTTTCGCAATCTATTCCAAGATGCTCCGCACGCCCGGATGGGATGGACTGGGCTGGCTCGTTGCGCTGCTGGTGGCAGCACATGTTGTCGTCGCCTTGCTTGGACTGACGCTATCCGGATTGTTCTCCCACCTCGGCAGGCATCGCGTGCATCCTCCAGTAGCTATCCCTTGACGTTTCCCTCCGAAAACCTAGCTTCCCTGCCATGGCTGAATCCAACACTTTTTCCGAACGCAAGGACAAGGCACAGATCGAGGAATCCGGGGACTTCGCTCCCAAGTTCGATTCCGACGGTCTGATCCCCGCGATGGCGATCGACGCAGCGACCAACCAGCCGCTGATGCTCGCCTACATGAACTCAGAATCACTCAAGCTCACCCTTGAGGCTGGCGAGGCGGTGTATTGGTCGCGCTCTCGCTCCGAGATCTGGCACAAGGGAAAAACCTCGGGACATACCCAGAAAATCGTCGAGATCCGCACGGATTGCGACCAGGACGCGCTGATCCTCGTCGTCGAGCAGATCGGCGCAGGAGCTTGCCACACCGGGCGGAATTCCTGCTTCTACCGCAAGGTCGTTCCCGGCTCCCCTGCGGCACTGAAGTTCACCCAGGACGGGCTTTCCTTCGATCCGAATGCTGTCTACGGAAAATAAGCCGTCAGACCGACGCGTGCTGAACTCTAAAAATAGTTTAACAATCCGAATTTCACACTTGCAAATGGGGAGCCCATCCACTAGCCATCTCGCCCCGCGCATTCGGTCGGATTACCGCAGCGCATTCACACACACCTTTCCGTAACCACCACCGCCATGGACATCATCAAGAAAATCGAACAGGAACAACTCAAAGAAGACGTTACAGCATTCAACGTCGGCGATACCGTAAAGGTGCACTGCCGGGTTGTTGAAGGCGGCAAAGAGCGCGTCCAGATCTTCGCAGGCCTCGTGATCGCCAAGGGCGGCAGCGGCATCAACGCGGCGTTCACCGTCCGGAAGATCTCCTACGGTGAAGGTGTCGAACGCGTATTCGCTGTTCACACCCCGCGTATCGCCAAGATCGAGGTAACCAACAAGGGTAAGGTTCGCCGCGCAAAACTGCATTACCTCCGCGACCGCGTTGGCAAGCGTGCGCTGCTCGTAAAGAGCGCTGGCTGATCCCCGTAGCATACCATTTTCCAAAAGCCCCGCCGGTTCCGCACCGCCGGGGCTTTTTCTTTATTCCCTTCGCCGCCTCCCGCCTTACAATGCGGTCACCTTCCCATGCGAATTCCGCTCTTCATCGCAATCCCCTTTTGCCTGATCACCGTCGCGCTGATCTGGTGGATCGGCACACGCCACATGGATTTCCTTACCTCGCCTTCCGAGGCGCGGCTGGAACTGATCCGTGCGCAAGCCCTCGCCTCGCTCCCGGTCTCCCGCATCGAGGACGACGCGATATCGATCAAGGTTCCCATTCCGGATCGCGATCCGGCACTCTCCGATCCGATACAATTTGAGCCGGTCGACCTCGGCGACATCAAGTCGGCACCCGTGCTCGACACCTATTCGGGTCGAGCGCCGGAGGGTGCTGCGAAGCTCATCGCTCTCGCCGGTGCGCTCGAGGATGCCGGCGCTTTCCAGCGCGCGCTGCTGGCCTATGAAAGAGTGCTCGACCTCTCACAGCCGGAGCCCGAGGAGATCCAGTCCGCCCTCGCCTCGATCCGCCGCCTGCGCCCCACCCTGCCACGCTGGAACAGCGACAGCGAATCCATGCTGCCCGTAGTCATTCATATCGGCACCGGCGAAAAATTTGCGGACGTCCTGCCTGAAATTCTCGGACAGATCACCGCGGATCTCAATAACGCCTCTTCCGGCCTGATCGATTTTTCCTACAAACTCAATATCGGCCATTCCATTCGGACGACAGATGCGCCTACGCCCGTCGCCCTCTGGATCACCGGCGGGGGGGAAGGCACGCCTTCCACCGATGTACTTTCCTTCACCACCGACGACCCAGAAATACTCAACGCCGACCTCCTCAAGACCATCTTCAACTTGATACGCGCTCACCTTACAAAAACCGCCTCCTACAACCCGGCACCGGAAGCCGTTGACGACCCTATGCTCGCCCTCGGCTCCAATATCACCCGCTTGCTCTGGAAGGAGTTCGGATCCCTCCTCAACCCGGTGAAACAAGAGCAGCGCTGATGCCAGCATATCTTCGCATCGTATTTCGTGCTTAGAATTTAGGATTTTAACCCGTGGATTCAATCACCCAAGCAGCACTCGGCGCAGCCGTAGGCGAAGCCATCCTCGGAAAGAAGCTAGGCAATCGAGCTCTCGCCTGGGGACTGCTTTTCGGATCGCTTCCGGACATGGATTTCATCGTCTCGCCGTTCCTCGATACGGCGGGCTACCTAGCGGTTCACCGTGGCGCCAGCCACTCGATTTTGGTTATGGTTCTCGCCAGTTTGCTGCTGGCCAAGCCCCTCGCAAAGCTGTGGAAACGCGAAAAGATCACCCCGCGCCGCGCCGCAACTTTCGTCTTCCTCACATGGTCCACCCACGTGCTCATCGACTGCTTCACGGTCTATGGCACTTCCGTCCTCTGGCCGTTTTCCGAGAACCGCGTTGCTTTCAACCACATCTTCATCATCGATCCCCTCTACACCCTGCCGCTCGTTGTCGCCCTGCTATGGTTGGCTTTTTACCGATCGAAGAAACGTCAGAAGAAGCGCACTCGCCTGCTGAAATGGGGGCTCGGCTTGAGCACCGGCTACATCCTTTTCTCCATCGGCATGAAATTCATCGCCTCCGCAGGCTTCGATGCTGACCTCACCCGACGCGGGATCGCATACGAGCGCCGGATGGAGGCTCCCACCCCCTTCAACACCCTCCTCTGGCGCTCCGTCGTCGATTGCGGCGACGAACTCTGGGTCGGATACCGTTCCGTCTTCGACCCCCCCTCTTCGCCCGTCCGCTGGACGGTTTACCCCCGTGGAAAAGAGTCACTGGCAGCTTACGGGGACGAACGGGAAATCCGAACATTGAAATGGTTTTCCCAGGGTTGGTGGATCGCCCGCCCCCATGCCGAGGGCGTTTGGCTTGCCGACATGCGCTTCGGCGAGACTCGCACCTACGGAGCCAAGCCCGGCATGGTTGATTCCCGCATCATGTTTTCCTGGTCTTTCAACATAGAGTCCGAGGGGGATCGCCTACAGACGCCACAGCGCCGCGTCGACGCCAAGGAAGCCCTCACAAGGATCGCACAGCGGATTGTGGGCAAGGACGATCAATGGGAAGCCAATCCGCGCCTCGCCGGAGTTCCCGGCACGCTGCCCGAATGGCTGCCTGTCGTGGAATAGATACGGATAGAAGGAACTTCTAGGAAAATGCTTGCGCTTTTTCCTGAGAAACCGTAAATCCGCCGCCCCTTCAAGCCATCTCAGAACAACGGAGCCCCGGGAAACCAACACTGGCAGGACTCCAGAATCGCCCGATCTGATTCAAGACGGGACAAACATAACAAACACAATGGTCAACGAACTAATCGCAGATATGGTGGACGCAGGCGTCCACTACGGTCACCAAACCAAGAAATGGAATCCACGCATGAAGCCCTTCCTCATGAAGGACAAAGGCGGGATCTACATCATCGATCTTGAGAAAACAGTCCAGCAGCTCGATAAAGCAGCAGACTACCTTGCCGATCTCGTCAGCAAGAATAAGGACATCCTTTTCGTCGGCTGCAAGCGCCAGGCACAGGATGCGATCCGCGAGGCCGCAGAAGCCACCGGACAACACTACGTCAATCACCGCTGGCTCGGCGGCATGCTCACCAACGCAACCACCGTCCGCAAATCCGTCGAACGTCTCCGCTACCTCGAAAACATCGAGAAACAGCCTGAGTTCAAGGCGATGTCCAAGAAAGAACTCGCCGCCCTTGGCCGTGAGCGCGAAAAGCTGCTCCGCAACCTCCGCGGCGTCCGTGATCTCAATAAGAAGCCCGATGCCATCGTCATCGTTGATTCCGCTCGCGAAACCATCGCCGTAGCAGAAGCCCACCGCCTCGATATCCCTATCGTCGCCATCGTCGATACCAACGCCGACCCTGCGAAGGTTCAATACCCCATCCCGGGCAACGACGACGCGATCCGCTCGATCCGCATCATCCTCCAGAACTTGGTTGATGCCATGGTCAAAGCGAAAAAGAAATAATCGAGCGTGGGCGCCCCCGCTCACCTCTTTCCTCTTTTTAACAACCTTCAAAGAACAAATTTCATCCTGAAAGCATGATCACCGCATCAATCGTAAAAGAACTACGCGACAAGACCAACGCCGGTATGATGGACTGCAAGAAAGTCCTCACCGAAACCAACGGCGACATCGAAGCCTCCATCAAGCTCCTCCGTGAGCGCGGCATTATGAAAGCCGGCAAGAAGTCCGACCGTGCCGCCACCGAGGGCATCATCACCGCCCGCGTCAACGGCGCCGCCACCTGCGGCAACCTGCTTGAAATCAATTGTGAGACCGACTTCGTTTCGCGCAATGAGAACTTCCAAGCATTCGTTGCCGGAATCGCCGATAAACTCGCCGAATCCGAAGCAAAAGACCACGCGGCAGCCCTTGCCGTGCCATACGGTCAAGACAACATCGACAACTTCGTAAAAGAGAAAGTTGTCGAGCTTGGAGAAAATCTCCAACTCCGCAAATACGTCCGATTCGACGCAGCTCCGGGCGGAGTTGTCGCATCCTACATTCACCTCGGCGGAAAGGTCGGCGTCCTCCTTGAAGTCGGCACGACCAAGCCGGAAACCGCTTCAAACGCAGCGTTTCAGGAGCTCATCAAGGATCTCACCCTCCACATTGCAGCCTCCGCACCGAAGGGACTTTCCCGCGATGACATCCCCCAGGACATCGTCGATACCGAGAAGGAAATCTTCCGTGTCCGCCTTCTCGAACAAGGCAAGCCAGAAAATATCCTCGAGAACATCATCAAAGGTCAACTCGGCAAATTCTTCGCCGAATCCTGCTTCCTGGAGCAAGGTTTCGTGAAAGATCCCGATGTCACCATCAACCAGCTCTTGGAAAACAAGGGCAAGGAACTCAGCGACACACTCACTGTCACCCGCTTCGTCCGCTTCGGCCTCGGAGAGTGACTCCAAACGCGGTTTCAAGCTTGACTTACCAACACTTCAAGCCCATACACCGCGCCCCAAACAATATTCCAGACTTACAACAAACCAAAATCATCAGCATGCGTGGAGTTACCGTAAAAAAAGGAGAGCCAGTCGATCGCGCTCTCAAACGCCTCAAAACCAAACTCGATACCGAAGGAATTCTCGAGGAAATGCGTCGTCGTCGCGCATTCGAAAGCCCTACCGACCGTAAAATTCGCAAGCTCCGGACCGCTTCCAAGCGGAACAAGGTTCGCTGGCGTTTCAGCATGGGTGCAACGGCCGCCGACGGTGAGACCGTTGACCTCACCAACGGCTAACCGCCCCAGGGCACATACCCTTCCAAAAAGCGAGCGCCGCAAGGCCTCGCTTTTTTCGTGCCCACAACATGGATCTGCGTAACTCGAAAGTTGAAGTGTAAAGTCTTGGATCGAACGTGTAGCCTCGCCCTCATGCCAAAGCGTGTTTTCCTCGGATACGACTCCCCCTTCCTGCCCGTCCTGTCGCGGCATCTCCTATCGGACCGTGATGCCCTGGCGCAGACCCTGGTCATCGTCCCGACCGGCCAGAGCGGGCGAATGCTGCGCGAATCCCTAGCAGCCGAAGCCGGTGCCATCCTCGCCCCAGCCGTCACCACGCCAGGTGCCCTGCTCCACATCGAAGACCCAACGGTGGCTCCCGCATGGCTGGAGAAACTTGCGTGGATCGACATTCTGGAATCGATCACACCCGTCGATTGGCAGGGCTACTCCGGCCTCTTCCCCGTTTCTCCCACGTCCGCAGACGAATCATCCGACTGGGCCGTATCCCTGGCCGCCGAGTTGGTCGCCCTCCGCACAAGCCTGCAGGATCGCCTCCACAACCTTTTCTCCGCATCGAAATTCATGGCCTCGACGCCGGAATCGGAACGCTGGGAGGATCTCGCCCGTCTTGAAACCCTGACAGAGAGGCGGCTCTCCTCATGGGGCTACAGCTCTCGATCAACAAAGCTCCGCGAAGATTTCACGCTCCCCGCAAACCACCAAACCATCGTCCTCGCGGGAATCACGGAAATGCCTCCATGCCTGCTCGAAGCGCTGGAGAAATTTGCCGGCGAAGTGACCGCTCTCATCGCCGCACCGGAATCTGAGGCGGCTAACTTTTCGGAGCTTGGCCTGCCACTGGATTCGTGGACGACCCGCGAGCTGCCGTCCCATACAAAGGTCAGCATCGAGACCGATCCCTCCGCCCAGGCAAAGTGCGCCTTGGACGAAGTTTCCGCCACTGGATTACCTTCCCCCGAAATCGCCCTCGGCAGCGCCGACGAGCACGCCGGAGCCGTCCTTGCGAGAGTCTTCACGGACAGCGGATGGACAGCATTCCATCCCGCATCCGCCCAACCGCCGCCTCCCCTCATCCGCTGGCTGGAGGCATGGAAAAATTGGCTTACCAAAGCCTCCTCTCGACATCTCGCCGCGCTACTTTCACTGCCGGAATCGTCCCAGCTCATCGCCGGTGACCGCTCCGGAAAGCTCATCACTCTGAACCGGCTGCGGGAATGGCAACCCACCATCGAACCCCCGGATATACTGCGACGGCTGGCAGGCTCGGACGATGACGGAAAAGCCGCCCTGCATGCCGCCATCACATCACTGACTGCGCGCCGCGATGGCTTCCTCGCCGCACCATTCCCCGAGTCCATCTCGACTCATCTCCGAGAACTGCACGCGGACGATGAAACGTCGCTCACGCTGATCCCTTACATCGAGGATTTCATGGCGGCTGCCGTCCCCATTTTCAGGAAGGTCAACCGCCACCACATCTTCTGGATCCAGACCCTGCTTTCCGAAATCCCAAGGCCCACCGCCCAGCCTCCCTCTGACCGCGTCATCGATGTCCAGGGTTGGCTCGAACTTCTCTACGAACCCGGACAGCATCTCGTCGTCTGCGGGATGAATGAAACCTTCGTTCCGGCTCGCTCCAGTGGAGGACCATGGCTCTCCGAGAACACCTGCAAGATTCTCGGACTCAGCTCCGATGTCGATCGCCACGCCCGCGATGCCTACCTACTCCACGCCATGCTCATGATGCGCGGAAAATCCGGCTCCGCCCACCTCATCTGCGGAAAAAACGCTGCGGGCGGTGAGCCATACCTGCCCTCCCGACTGCTCCTTCAGGTGCCACGCAGCGAACTTGTCGGCACGGTGCGGAACCTTTTCCGCGAGATCGAACCGCCAGAGGCCGATCTCATCTGGACTCGCGATTGGGAATGGCAGGTGCCGCACATTGCGCTGCCGGAGCGCTTCGGCGTGACATCCCTCCGCGACTACCTCGCCTGCCCGTTCCGCTTTTATCTCAAGCACCTCGTCCGTATGTCCGCGCCCGATCCCGACCGGCGGGAAATGGACGCCCGAGATTTCGGGAACATCACCCACCTCGTCGTCGAGAACTGGGGCAACGACCCGGATGCCCGCAAGCTCACCGACCCTGCAAAGCTCACCGCATACCTGGAGTCCGCGCTCGATTCCGTTGTCTTCCGTGAGTTCGGAAAAAAACCGCCACTCGCCATCCGCATACAGACCCAGGCAATCCGCCAGCGGCTCGAATGGTTCGCCGCCCGCCAGGCAGTATCCGCAACCGAGGGCTGGGAGGTGATCGCCGTCGAACGGAATTTCGACATCCCATCCGGCGATTTCATCATACGGGGAAAAATTGACCGAGTCGACCGTCACCGCGAGACCGGCCAACTCCGCGTCATCGACTACAAGACAGGCGACGTAAAAAAGGAAGTGGAGCAGGAACACCGCAGCAAGATAACCGCCAGCACCAAGCTCCCCTCACATTTTGCCGAAAGCGATCCCCCTTTCCACGACGGAACCGATCCCAAGGGCAAACCCGCGAATTTCATCTGGCGCAACCTCCAGCTCCCTCTTTACGCCCTCGCCGAAAGCCTGGACACCACCAACGGGACCGACACGCCCATCCCCTGCTACATCCACCTCGGCAAGACCGAAAGTAATGTAAAGTTCACCACATGGGATTCGTTTTCCGAAAGCGACCTCGCCTCAGCCAGGGCCTGCACAGATTGGATCACCTCCGAAATCGCCCAACGGAAATTCTGGCCGCCCGCCGAAAAGGTCACCTACGACGATTTCGCAGTTCTTTCTCAGAACCGCCCCTTGGAGGAGGCTTTTTCAGCATTGGTCTGATGAACCATACGCGATCGGCAGGACATCAGCTGTATCGCAACGTCCAAAGTGTTGTCACTGCCTGCCGGGCGCGCGCTCCGATTCTTGATTTATGTGATAAGGATCATTCGTCTTTCGACTTTGAGCCGGCAGACTGTTGACCTACCACGCCTTGTTGCCGTTTCCATAGACCGGTAACACGTCCTATTTGTAGCCTTTGAAATCTTGGTCCCCGGGTTTGATATTGGGGTATTTCTGCATACTGATCCTTTCTCAAATCACCTCGACCGGCGCTCATAATTCCGCCACAGTATTTCACACCCATGTTCCGAATGTCACTCATCCTAGCCCTCACCCTATCCATCGTGACGCTTGTCGTCGCGATGGTCGTTCCTGACCTTCAGGATCGCAAGGATGCCATTGGCTCGCTCGAAGGGCTTTCTCCCGACCTTCAACGAACCTTCACTCCTGGCAATGATTTCGCACCTCTCCCGGAACCTGGTGGATCCGACTGGCTGGCATCCCGAAAAGAACCCGGGCAAACATACAGCCAATTCCTAAAATCACGCCCCAATATGCCTGGAGCCGGAGGACGGAAGATCATCTACCTTCAGCCGCTTGGAGAATTTCCCGACACCGCCCCCAACATCGAAACGCTTCGCAAATACATGGAGGCTTACTTTCACCCGATGGAGGTCGAAGTCACACCCAACCTCGGGATTGCCAAAAACGGCTCCGTCAAATCCAGAACGAACGGCGGACAACTCCAATGGAACTATACCGATATCCTTGACCAACTCCAAATCGCCCCATCACCGCTTTTCTTCCTCCAATGTGTTCAGCACGGCTCGATAAATTTCCGGCTGAGCGAGTGAAAAAACTGCCTTGATGATTTCCTCATTCTGCCCTTCATGCCCACCAACCATGATCTCAGTTCGCTACTCGCATCAATTGCTTGCGTTAGGTTCACCAGTGCCTCGGGGATATGGGATCGAGCCATCGGTGTATTCGCAGATTTAGATTTTCTTGGCAGAACAGAGTGTTCTGTCACCCCGCTGGATATCGTTTCTCGTTCCGTCAGCTGTGTGCGAACAGCGGGTGTGATTATTATCGGTGTTTGTCACACGGTAGGGCTGATCCGGCTCGGTCAGCCCACTTTAAAAATCTAGCAACCCGCCTCACCTACACGGAAGTGAGATCCCGGGGGAAATGCCGTGTCTTGCCGTGGATTCACTCCCTTTCCGGAAATACGGCGCTTGCGTTTTTGATCAGGGCTGACCGAACCGGATCAGCCCTACCATGATTGAATGGCTTGGGCTGCATCAGGCGAATACACCCATAAAAATCACACCCACGAACAACCATTTCTCACAAGACTCTGATTTTCAGTATATTACAGATTCATTTCGAAATTCTTCACATCTTGGATACCTGAGATATCGTGGAATACGTGGTTTCCTGATATCTAGGCGGGGAGAATACCCGGTGTCCGATTCGAAGGACGAAATGAGGGGTTTCCCTCGGATTGCGCTTAACTCTTGCCAAACTCCCCAACCCGCCTACGTTCCCGCCCGAGCAGGAGTTCCCTAACCTCTGATGTCCGCATCCGGCACCCTTTTTCTCCAAACATTCGTTTTTCTTCCGGAAACTCGGATCTTTAGGGCTGGCCAGGAAATCCGGAACAACCTGACTCACGGACGGCGGCGCAGATCGTCGGCATCCGGCCTTTTCAGACCTCTTCCCGCAACGGTTGCGGGGGTTTGGCCCAGCACCAGAACGCTGGTGGCCGGCAGCCGCACCGATAGCTCGCAGGTCCGTTCCTGCACCGCCGGGCATTCATGCCCGCCGCGCCGGGCCGTCCGTAAAACACTGACCCATGCGAAAACATGTCAACTGAAACACAGAACTCCCGCTCATCGGGAGATAGCCGTCGCCGCCGCTCACGCGGAGGGCAAAACCGCCGAAACAACAACAATAACAATAACTCAGATCGCAACAGATCCGATGGCCGCCAATCCGGCGGAGGAAAACGCGAAGGTGGCCACAGCGGTCGCCAGGGTTCCGGAAAGCCACAGCGCCGCCCGATGCCCACTCCCGTCCAGCTCTCTTGGTGGCAGAAGCTGCTGAAGTCCATCGGCCTCTACAAAGAACCTGTCCGTCCGCCACGCCCCGAGCGCCGTCCGGATACCACCGAGGGCAAGAAAACCCGCGAGCCGCGCCGCACCAAAACCCGCGACGCACGCTCCGAGAACCGCGACTCACGCTCCGGCAACCGCGACTCACGCCCCGACAACCGCGACTCACGCCCCGAGCAAACGGATTCCTCCGAAAGAGGCGAATCCCCACGCCGCGGCAAGCGCAAGGAACGCAATTCCGGCGGCCCACGCGGAGGCGATCCGTCCACCGTTGAGAACCGCCGCGTCTATATCGGCAACCTCTCCTACGACACCACCGAGAGCGATCTCGAGGAACTGTTCAAGGGAGTCGGAGCCGTTCGTCACGTGGAGGTCGTCTACAACCGCACCACTCACCGCTCGAAAGGCTACGGCTTCATTGAGATGATCGACATCGACGAAGCGAAGCGCACCGTCGAGGTTCTCCACGACCAGTTCTTCATGGGGCGCCAACTCACGGTCTCCGGAGCGAAATCCAAGGACCACGAGGAGGCCGAAAAAGAGCAAGGCACCAACGAACGCCAGAACAACGAGCTTCCTCCCGTCGCTCCGATCAATCCGGCCAATGAAGAGGTTCTCGACCTCATCGACGATTCGAAGGCCGAAGAGCCCGCAGCCGAGGTTGCCACCGAGGAACCCCACGCGGAAATTCCCACCGAGGAGTTTTCCCCTGAGGTAGAAACTGCTGAGGTAGAAACCGCTGAGGTAGAAACCGCTGAGGTAGAAGCCGCTGAGGTAGAAACCGCTGAGGTAGAAGCCGCTGAGGTAGACGCCCCGGAAGAGAAAAAGGAACAGCCAAACGCCTGATCTTTTCTCCTGAATAATTACAATAAAGGGGCTCTCCGTATCGGGGAGCCCCTTTTTGTATCCCGAAAGAACAGAGGTATCATCATCTCAAAATCCGAATCTCATTTTCCACCGGCCGTGGAGGCACGTTTTCCCCACACAAGCCCAGCTCCGCGAGCTTTTGCGACCTCAGCGGCTTTGCGTTGAAAAATTCGATCCAAGAAGCGGAGTCACGCCCAACCGGGGATCTCCAGCCGGAAATTAGGGATCCTGGTAAAAATCCAGCCCGCCGCCGTCTCCCCGAAGAAGGCCCCGGAAACACCGGCCGCTTTTCCGACCACGTGATAGCTGTTGTAGGAGAAATGTTCACCCGCAGCGATTACCGGCTGCTGGCCGACGACACCGTCACCCTCGACAACCGTCGTCTCACCGCCGTCCTCGACCACCACCCATTTCCTGCCGCGTATCGTAACCGGCAAGGGGGAATCGTTGAAAATCGAGATGAAATAGACGAACGGATGCGGCCTATCGGGAGGGGCGTCCAGGCTCGGCATGTAGATAACATCATCGATTTTGACACGCAGGCCTTCAAATTCCTTGATGTCTTTCGGCATGCGGCGAGAATTAAAAGGGAGCGCGAAAGAATCAAGAAGCAATGCCACCGACAAGCAACAACGACCCGGCCATGAAACCGGTCATGACCGTAGCAGGCTCCGACTGTTCGTCGGGTGCCGGCCTGCAGGCGGATCTCAAGACATTCCAACACTTCGGCCTCCACGGTCTCACGGCGGTGACATGCATCGTTTCAGAAACAGCACACACTGTCCGCAGGATCGACCCCGTCGATCCCTCGATGGTCGAAGATCAGATCCGGCTGATGCTCG
This sequence comes from uncultured Verrucomicrobiales bacterium, assembly GCA_905478925.1. Taxonomy (GTDB): domain Bacteria; phylum Verrucomicrobiota; class Verrucomicrobiia; order Verrucomicrobiales; family Akkermansiaceae; genus Luteolibacter. The sequence goes on along the minus strand of CAJQKQ010000019.1, from coordinate 49,595 downwards.
CTTCCTTCCCACTCAGCGTGGTGAAAACCGGCATGCTCGGCTCTGCGGAACACGTTCGCCGCGTCGCCGCTGTTTTCCGTGATCATCCGGAAATCAAGCTCGTGATCGATCCGGTTATGGTCGCCTCCACCGGGACAAGCCTGCTTGAGCCGGAGGCTGTGACAGCCTACAACTCCGAACTTCTGCCCCTCGCCCACGTCATCACGCCGAACCTGCCCGAGGCCGAAACCCTATTAGAAAAAAAGATTCGCTCCCTTACGGAAATGGAAGCCGCCGCCCGCGAACTTTCCGGGGCATACGGATGCGCCGTCTTGCTCAAAGGCGGGCACCTCGGGGAAGCCGCCTGCACGGATTTGCTTTTCGAAAACGACAATCTCCACCGCTACACCTCACCGCGCCTCAACACGCCGGCATCCCACGGCACCGGCTGCACCCTGGCCGCTGCCGTCGCATCCGGATTGGCTCTCGGCAAGAACCTCACGGATTCCATCGCGATCGCAAAAGATTACCTCAACAATTGCCTGGGCTCCTCCTACTCCTTCCTAAGTCCGAGTGGCCAAACCCTCCACGCCCTCAACCAAGGCACATTTAGGGTTTAGAGTTTCAATTTTAGGGTTTAGGCTTTCCGTCTTATGCGAATCGCAGTTTATGCAGGCTCCTTCGATCCACCGACCAACGGCCATCTCTGGATGATCGAGCGCGGCCTGGAAATGTTCGACCGGCTCATCGTTGCCATCGGCAGCAACCCCGCGAAATCCTATTCCTATTCCCTCGAAGAACGACTCGAAATGCTCCGCGCCTCCGTGCCGAAAAGCGACCGCCTCGATGTCGCCCATTTTGATAACCGCTACCTCGTCGATTACGCGAAAAAGATGGGAGCAGCCTACGTCCTGCGCGGCATCCGCTCACCCAACGATTACGAATACGAGCGCGTCATGCGCCACATCAACGCAGACATGGCACCCGAGATCACCACGGTATTCCTCATGCCCCCACGCGACATCGCTGAGCTTTCCTCCAGTATGATCAAATCCCTCACCGGCCCGGAAGGCTGGGAGGAAACAGTGAAACGCTACGTTCCACCGCAGGTTTTTAAGGTATTGAAAGGCGGGAGCAGTCGAGCCTGAAGAGACCGCTTCCAGTCCCTGGCAGACTCACGGAGAAACCAGCTTCTCCCATGCCATTAAAAAATGAAATGGCCGCAACCCTTTCGACGGAATCCACCTAGAACTCGCCGGCAACACGAAAGCCGCTGACGAATCCTACGCGAAGGCAGGCTCCGAGATCACCGAAAAGCTCGAAGCGCTCTTTGAATGAGCGATCCTCATTCGTGATCCGCCAGATATCTCTCGGCCTCGAGTGCCGCCGCACACCCCTGCCCTGCAGCCGTGATCGCCTGGCGGTAGAAATGATCCGCGACATCGCCTGCTGCGAAAAGGCCTGAGGTCTTCGTCGAGGTGCGTCCTGGGGTCTGCAGGATGTAGCCGTTCTCATCGAGATCGACCAATCCGCTCACGAAGCTGCTGTTCGGAACGTGCCCGATGGCTACGAATACACACTCTACATCCAGCTCACTCTCGGAGCCGTCCACAAGATTCTTCAGTTTCACCGCGCGCATCTCGCTTTTGTCGTCGGTGAGATACTCGGTGACACCTGAGTTCCAGACAGGCTCGATTTTCGGATTCGCCAGCGCCCGGTCTGCCATGATCTTGGAGGCGCGCAGTTCGTCGCGGCGGTGAATGAGATAGACCTTGCTCGCGAAGCGTGTCAGGAAACTGGCCTCTTCGCAGGCGCTGTCACCGCCGCCAATGACCGCAACCGGCACATCGCGGTAGAAAGCCCCGTCGCAGGTCGCGCAGGATGTCAGCCCGTGGCCGATGAGTTCCTTCTCGTTTGGCATGCCCAGGTGGCGAGGTGCGGCTCCGGTGGCGATGATCACTGTTTTCGACTCCAGCGTTTCTTCGCCGATCTTGACCTTGAAAATCCCGTCATCCTCCTTCGAGATCGACTCCACCGTTGCATACTGAATGCGCGCACCGAATTTCTCCGCCTGCTTCTGCATCGCCATCATCATGTCCGGACCCATGATTCCCTCGGGAAAACCGGGGAAATTCTCCACTTCCGTGGTTGTCGTGAGCTGCCCGCCCGGCTGGGTTCCGGAAAGGAGCAGCGGGGTCAGGTTTGCGCGGGCTGTGTAGATAGCGGCGGTGTAGCCGGCGCAGCCGGTTCCGATGATGATGACGTTTTCCATGTTGTTTGTGAGATCGTTGATTCCTCTGATTATTCCGACGGCCTGCGACAGGAGTCAACAGCCGGTTCAAAACTAGCGACATTTCCTCCGCATATCAGGTAAAAACATCACTCACGTGATCACGTAATCGTCAAACTTTGAAAATCAAGTAAGTTTAATCATCTCGCTGGCACACCCAATTTCCCGACAAAACACCAAACCCCACCACCCTGACACACCCAATGACATCCATCGTAAGCAAGCACGCGTTCCCTGAATTGTTCTCACGCCCCACCGCCCATCAATTCGGCAGCAATTGGGACTCGATCGCCGTCGCCCGTATCATCAACGATAATTCCGACGTCGCAAGGACGCCCGCCTTTCTCTTTCTCGGTCGCAAGGAAGCCGAGCTCCTCCGTGCAAACCTTGGCGAAGCCTGGGGTGAGGAATCCGTCACCAGCTTCCACCAAATCTATTACATGGGACTCAATGTCGTCACAGTCGATGTGGACAGCTACATCTCCACAGGTGGTAGCAAGGGCATCCGCAAACCCAAATCATCCGGATTGAGGCTCGCTTCCTGATTCCATCAAACACACAAAGCCGCGCCCGCCCCATCGGCAGGCGCGGCTTTTGCTTTTCCAAACTGCTGAAGCATTTCTTGCGTCGCTTTGCGGGTTGAAATTGCAAATGCGCCGCGACCCCTATTGAGTCCCCCCGTCCATGGCCAACGACTTCGCTTTCGAATCCCTCAACCACGCCCAGCGCGAAGCCGTCTCCGCACAGGACGGCCCCGTCATGATCCTTGCCGGCGCCGGCACAGGCAAAACTCGTACCGTCACCTGCCGCATCGCCCACATGCTGGAGCTGAAATTTCCCGCCTCCGAAATCCTCGCCGTCACCTTCACCAACAAGGCCGCCACCGAGATGAAGGCGCGCATCGCCGGCATGGTCTCGAAGAAAGCAGCCAACCAAATGACGGTCTGCACCTTCCACTCCCTCTGCGTCCGCCTCCTCCGCGGCGGCATCGACAAGCTCGGCTACAAGAAGAACTTCTCGATCTGCGCCTACTCAGACCAGGTCGGCATCATGAAGCAACTCATCGTCCGCAAAGGCGGCACCGATGAAAAAGTGAAAGCCGAAACCGTCCTCACGGAAATTTCCAAGGCAAAGAACAAGGGCATCGATGTCGCCGACCTCCAGGACGACTTCTTCGCCCAACTCGCCGTCGGCTACCAGAACGAACTCCGAGCCCAGAACGCCGTCGATTTCGATGACCTCCTCCTCCTTGCCGAGCAAGTTCTCCGAGAGCACGCCGACGTCCGCGACCACTTCCGAAAAATATATACAAGGGTTACCGTCGACGAGTTCCAGGATACCAACTCCCTCCAGATGCGCCTCCTCCAGCAACTCGTCGGCGCTCCCTACCACGTCTGCGTCGTCGGCGATGACGATCAGTCCATCTACGGCTGGCGTGGAGCCGACGTCGCAAACATTCTCGAGTTCGAGCGATTCTTCCCGGATCCCAAGATCATCCGCCTTGAGGAAAACTACCGCTCAACCGAGGCCGTCCTCCACACCGCGAACTCCCTCATCAAGCACAACATCGGTCGCCGCGAAAAAGTCCTCCGCTCCACCCGCGGCGATGGCGATAACATCCGCATCGTCGCCATGCCTGGAGATGACGAGGAGGCCGACTTTATCGCCGACGAGATCCTCGGAGAAAAAACTGCACACGGCCGCGAGTGGGAACACTTCGCGATACTCTTCCGCACCAACGGCCAGTCGCGCAAACTCGAACTCGCCCTCCGCGATCGCAAGATCCCCTACCGCATGGTCGGTGCACAATCCTTCTACGACCGCCGCGAGATTCGCGACGTCCTCGCCTACGTCGCCCTCCTCGTCTCGCCGGACAACGACGTCCCCCTCCTCCGCGTTCTCAATGCGCCCAATCGTGGCATAGGCCAGGCCACAGCCGTCCTCGCCACCGATCACTCACGAGAAAAAAGCCAGTCGGTTTGGCAAGCACTCTGCGATCCATTCTTCACCACCACTCTCGGCGCAAAAGCACGCAACTCCATCGAGACTTTCGTCGCCCTCATCTCCGGCGCAAAAAACAAGATCGACCTCGAAAAGCTCGACCCAGCCGAAGTCCTCTCCGACCTCCTCAAGGAAATCGAATACCTCCCCTGGATCGAACGTGGCTGCAAGTCCGACTCCGAGCGCCAGCAGCGCGGCGAAGCCATCCACTCCGTCCTCGACTCTCTCAAGCAACACATCGCCAAAGGCAAAAAACTACAATCCTTCCTCGACGATTCCGCCCTCGCCTCCGACCGCGAAGACGACGACCTAGATAAAAAGAAAGGCGCCACCCTAATCACCCTCCACGCCTCCAAAGGCCTCGAATTTCCCATCGTGTATTTGGTCGGCCTGGAGGAAGGCTATCTCCCCCACTTCCGCTCTATCGCCGAGGGTACCAAGGACGAGGAACGTCGCCTCCTCTACGTCGGAATCACCCGCGCCCAGGAGCACCTCACCCTCACCTACTGCAGCGTCCGCATGAAGTGGGGACAGAAAACCGGCTGTCAGCCATCCTCCTTCATCCCCGAACTCGACGACAAGTTCATCGAGCACACCACCTTCGATGATATCCAGAACGTCGAAATGTCCGACGACGACCTCGATAACTTTTTCGCCTCCATGAACAACATTTTCGACAGCGACGACTGACCGGCGAAAACTCAAAGGCTCTTCGCGATCGTCCGAGACAACCGGGCGAGAACCTCATTCATAGCCGTGACGCGAGCGGACATCTTTGCAGAGGCTGACTCTGCCCTTGGAGTCATCGGAACGGTGGTTCGGAAAGCTTTCGGGGCGGCATCCCCACCTCCGAGCGGCTGGAGCTTCCAGGTGCATTCCAGCAGCAGCGAACCATCCGGCAAGGGATCGAATCGCTCGATACGGATCTCCACAAGTGAAGTGTAGTCACGCGTGATAAAATTTCCGGACGGCTGGATGTTCGTGGAGCCGGTGAGTCGGCGTAGGTTGTCCGCCATGACGCGGGCGATGCCGGCATCCAACGGCTCCGACCACAGGTCGTTTTCATGGATTTCAAGCCTTCCGTCGCCCGTGCGGGTGATGAGTTCGCTGCGCTCTAGGTATGGCGGCAGAGAGGGGCGCGCTATGGCCACCGCGGGTGCTGCAGAAGTCGGGGTTCTGGCCGCAATCGGTGATTCCAAAAGATGCCGGACAGGATCATCATCAATCGGCTGAAATACAGTGCATGCGGCGAAGAGCAGCGGGGCGGCGAGGGCGAGGGTCTTCATTCTGATTCTTTGCCACGCAGCAGGCTGCCGGGGTTGCGTTTGAGGTCGTTGGTGAGCTCGCGGAGAGTGCGGGATGTGGTTTGCGTCTCGTGGATTAATTCCTGGAATTCAAGCAGCAACGGCGAACGCGGATCGCTGACTTTCGAGAGGCTTTCAGTGGTCGCCTCGATCTTGGCGAGGCTCTCTCGTGTCTTCTCCGCCACTTCCCGGATGTCGGCAAGCAGCGGATCCATATTCTCGTTCGCCTTGGCGCTGAGATTTTTTATCTCCTTGAGCGCCGCATCAAGATTCGCAAGGGATGTCTTGATTCGGCCATCGGATGTCAGGCCCCTCACATCGCTGGTGATCACGGTGAGGTTTTCGTTGATCTCTTTCAGGTTGAGATCGTTGATCTGATTCTTCGCTCCTTTCAGCACATCGCGCATCTCTGTCATCAGGCCGGCGATATCCAGATCGTTGATCTTTTTTAAGCCATCCGTGATTCCGGAAATAAGTTCGTCGATCTCCGTTGGTATGGTCGGCACGACCGGATACTCGGATATCCCGGGTTCCTTGAACGTGAAGCCTTCCATATTCGGGACGATGTCAAATTCCACATAGAGTTGCCCGGTAACGAGACTCTGCTGCTTCATTCCCGCACGGAGCCCCTGCTTTACCGCACGGGCGACCCCCTCCCCTGAGGAGAAATCGATCATCCCCTCGCCGGAACCGGCCACGCTTTTCAGATCCTTAGCGGTGAGCTCGACGACCACCGGGATGATCTTACGGTTCTTGATCGGATCGATGATCACGCTGATCGACGACACCCTGCCAACGCGAACCCCGCCGAAACGGACATCGGATCCCACCTGCAGGCCGTTCACGCTTTTGTCGAAGTAGAGAAGGATCGTGTGTGTCTGCTCGAAATATTTTCCCGCCCCCAGCATCACCAGCGCGGATCCGGCAATCAACAGTCCGACCAGTGTGAACAGGCCGATCATCGTCGAACTTGCTTTCTTGCTCATGGTTGATCTCGTTTTCCGGAGGTTACGCCGCGATTTAGAAAAATGCGCACGGCTTCGTTGTCAGAACGATCGCGGAGTTCTTTTGGATCACCGGTCGCGCCCTGTTTTCTGGTATCTGTATCGAGGAAAATCGAATTGTTGGCGATTGCAAAAATACTGGCAAGTTCATGGCTCACGATCACGAACGTCGAGCCGAGCGAGTCACGCAAGCGCAATATCAGCTCATCGAGCCTCCGCGAACTGAGCGGATCCAATCCGGCACCGGGTTCGTCAAGGAACAGGACATCGGGATCAAGCGCCATCGCCCGGGCGATGCCCGCCCGCTTGTTCATCCCCCCGCTGACCTGTGCCGGATAATAATCCTCATATCCGGAAAGGCCGACGAGGGCCAACTTGTATGCCGCGAGGTCACGGATCTCCCTAGCCTTGAGATCGGTGTGTTCCTCCAGTGGCATCGCGATATTTTCGGCAAGCGTCATGGAAGACCACAGGGCGCCCGATTGATACATCACCCCGAAGCGGCGCACGAAGGAAAGCCGTTTGGCTTCATCCGCAGAGGTAAAATTCTCACCATCGAAATGGATTTCACCTGCCGCAGGCTCTTTAAGCCCGACCATGTGACGCATCAGGGTACTTTTGCCGCAACCGCTCCCGCCCATAATGATGAAGATGTCCTTTTCCATCACATCGAAGCTGAGATCCTCCATCACGGTGAAAGACCCATAGGCCATGGTCAGGCCCTGGACGGATATCTTGGTGCTTCGGGCGGGTTCTCTCATCAGATGTCCAGTATGGTAAAAATGACCGCGAAGGCGGAATCCAGGATGATGACAGAGGTGATAGAGGCCACCACCGCTCGGGTCGTCGCCTGCCCGACCGCCGACGAGGAAGCCCCCGAATTCATACCCTGCAGGCAGCCGGATATTGCGATGGCCGCTCCGAAGAAAACACTCTTGAAAACACCTAAAGATGCTTGGGTAAGGTCAACAATCGTCAGCATCTCGATCCAGAACAACTGCGGAGGAATACCAACACCAGCAGCAACCAGCATACCTCCTAGTATTCCGATGATATTGGAATAGATCGTCAGTATCGGCATCATCAGCACCAACGCAAAGATTCTGGGCAACACCAGGTAATCGAAGGGGTTGAACCCAAAGGTCTTGAGCGCGTCGATCTCCTGGTTTGCCTTCATGCTACCGATGTGAGCTGCGAAGGAGGCACCGGTGCGACCGCTCATGATGATTGCCGTCATCATCACACCCATTTCACGAACCATCGCAATCCCAACGAGATCAGCCACATACAGGCTCGCTCCGAAACTGGCGAGCTGCACGTTGCCGACGAAGGCCAGGATCATCCCAATGAGGAAACTGATCAGGGAAACGATTGGCAGCGCACCAACACCGCAATCCTGGACGATCAGCCAAAAATCCTTGCCGCGGAAATGTGCTCGCCCGGTAAAAAATCTCAGGCTGGCGACAACCGTATCGCCGATGAAAGCGAGCATCGAAACCGTCGCCTTCCATGCCGACTCCGATACGATACCCATACGCAGCAAACCATGCGGCTCTCTCGCATCGAACTTCGCGTCGCTCCGTTCAGGGACTTTGAGCGCCAGCTCCATAAGCCCCCTGAGATTGTCGGGCAATCCCGAAAGGCAGGGATCAAGCTTCTCCGATTCCCGAAGCTTTCTCAGCAGATATGCAGGCAGGATGGAGTCGAACCTACCAAGACTCTCCGTCCGGATCTCATCGGGCCAAGCGCATAACTCCTCACCTCTGATTTCTGGGACACTGCCGCGCATCCATTCACCCGAAAGCGCGAGTTCCGTCCGTCCGTCCACCTTCGCCCAGATGGCTTTCGGGAGTTCGGATTTGTCCGCTTGATCGCTTTTCATGCCACCGGGAATTCACGGAAAAAAGGAATCAAAAAAACCTCACCGTTCACCCCTAACATGAATGCATACGGAACCGATGGCCAGCCGGAAATTGGAAACGGCCGGAGCACATCAGCCCTCCCCGTCTGGCTTCTCTTCCTTCTTCGCCTCGTTCTTCGCCTCGTTCTTGTTCGGCATGAGGCTGCCCGATTCTTGGACGGACTTAAATTTTTCGCGCAACAGCTTGTCGCGAGCGGCGGTGGTCTTTCCACCATCTTCACCCATCATCGCCTGCATCTCCTTGTCGAATCCCGGATCCTCGTGCTCATCCACCGAGGTGGGATCAACACCCATGGAAATCGTCGCCGCGTCAATCTGTTCCCCGCGCACCGCAACCTTATCGAGAGCCTTCTGGTATTTCGCAACCATACCCTGCACGTCTCCGACGGATTTGATCTCGGCGATCGCCGATTTCATCGCCTCGAAACGATCGGGATCGGATACAACCCAGCCGGCAGCTCCACCTGTCACACCCACGAAAAAGAGAATAGTAACGAGAAATCCCCGCTTTCTACGGCGCTTTTCCTTGCTGATTTTCTCATCCATGATCGCGGCGAGTTCCGCATTGATTGAAATATCGAGCGATGCCTCGGCCTGCGCTTCACGGCGCACCACAGGCTCAACTGCCGGAGCCGCCGCCTGGAATACCGACGAAGGGGCCGCCTGGAATACAGAGGGTGCGGGCGGTGCCGCTTGGAACGCGCTTGGAGCGGCGCGGAATGCGCCAGCATCAGCTTGACCTGGATCTACTGGCGCAGGGCGACTGAATGCGGCGGGCGCACTTTTCATCTGCGACTCAGGAGTACCGAAACGGCTCGGCGCCTGCTTTTCGTGAAGTGCTGCTTCGAACAGTTTATCGAGATCTTCTTGATTAGCCATAATTTATATTTAAATCATATTAATATCAAAGGTATGTCAATTAAATTTTCCGCAAGTCATGTGTTCTTGCATCCGCCGGTTCTTCCTTCCCACAACGGCTCAATTCCGTTGAAATCCGACAGCCATGGCCTATCTCGACGAAAATTTCCTACTCTACTCCGATACCTCCCGCCGCCTGTTCCACGAGGTTGCCTCACACCAACCCATCATCGACTACCACTGCCACCTGTCGCCTTCGGAAATTGCGAACGACAAGCGCTGGAACAACATCGCCGATCTCTGGCTTGGCGAAGATCATTACAAATGGCGACTGCTGCGAGCCAACGGCATCGACGAGGAGCGAATCACCGGCAACGCCGATCCCCGTGACAAGTTCCAGGCCTTCGCCGAGACGGTGCCCTACACGCTACGTAACCCAATGCATCACTGGGTGCACATGGAGCTGCAGCGCTGCTTCGGTATCCACACCCTGCTAACCCCCGACACCGCCGACGAAATCTGGGAAAAGACCAACGCCCGCCTGGCCGAACCCGATTTCTCCGCCCGGGCACTGCTGAAAAAATTCGATGTCCGAGTTGTCGGCACCACGGACGATCCGGCGGATCCCATCGATGATCATCTCGCGATCGCGGAAGCGGGTATTTCCACCAAGGTAGTGCCCACGTTCCGCCCGGACAAAGCCTTCCAAGTAGACAGGCCGGATCTCCTCAACCCTTGGCTTGAAAAATTGGAATCCGCCTCCGGCACCTCCATCATCCATCTCTCCGATCTCCTTGCCGCGCTCCAGAAGCGCCATGATGATTTCCATGCCGCCGGAGGTCGACTCTCCGACCACGGGCTCGACCGCTGCCCCGCCCTACCCTGCGATGACGCAGAGGCCTCAACCATCTTCGACAAAGCGCGCTCAGGAAAACCGGTTTCCGAAGACGACAAGGAACGCTTCTGCTTCTACCTGCTCGTCTTCACCGGTCAACTCGACGCCGCACGTGGCTGGACGAAACAGCTCCATCTTACACCTGTCCGCAACACCAACTCGCTGATGTTCCAGAAGGTCGGCCCCGACGCGGGATTCGACACCATGGGTGACACCCTCCAGGGCAAGGCGCTCTACACTTTCCTTGATGCCCTAGCTTCCCGCGAGTCTCTCCCGAAAATGGTACTCTACAACATGAACCCCCGCGACAACTACCTCTTCGCAGCCATGACCGGAGCCTTCCAGGACGGCACTGTCCCCGGCAAAATCCAGTTCGGTTCCGGCTGGTGGTTCCTCGACCAAAAGGAAGGCATGGAAATGCAGTTGAATGCCCTCTCCGCCACCGGACTGCTGTCGCGCTTCGTCGGAATGCTTACCGATTCCCGCTCATTCCTGTCCTTCCCGCGCCACGAGTATTTCCGCCGTATCCTCTGCAACCTCATCGGTAACGAGGCGGAAAAAGGCGAACTTCCCGACGATTTTGAAACCCTCTCAAAACTCATCGCCGATATCTCCTTCCACAACGCCAACAGGCATTTCGGATTCGATGTCTGAAACACCTACCAACATGAAAACACTCCTCGCATTCTTCGCCGCCATTCCCGCAATCGCCCTTTCCGCACCCGTATATATAGGCACTGGTGCGGACGGCATCTACTTCGCGAATTTCGACACAGAAAAAGGAACCCTCACCGAGCCGATTCGCGCCGCCGAATACGAGCGCCCAGGCTTCCTCGCGCTGCACCCCGAGAAGCCCGTTCTGCTGGCCGTCGGTGGGAAAAACAAGGTCGCCGCATTCGCAATCCATACGGATCATTCCCTCCGTTTCCTGGGTGATGCGGATAGCGGCGGCAAAGGCCCCTGCCACCTGGCCGTCGATGCCTCGGGTCGCACCGTGGCAGTCGCAAATTACGGTGGAGGCTCCATTACCACCCTCAGGCTCGATGCCGACGGCAAGCCCGGGAAAACGGCCACCTGCATCAAGGTCAAAGGCTCCGGCCCCAACAAAAAGCGCCAGAACGAAGCCCATACCCACGGGGTGTATTTTGACAACTCCAACCGTTTCCTCTTCGTCCCGGATCTAGGTATCGACAAGGTGCTCATCTACCGTTTCGATCCGGCGAGCTCGGAAATTGCGGCAAACACCCTCGACTCATTGGTTTCCACCCCCGGCGCCGGCCCCCGTCACATGGCTTTTTCTCCGGACGAGAAGCACGCATACATCGTCAACGAACTCGATAATACGGTCACCGCCGCCGGCTTCGACCGCTCCACCGGTGCGCTGACCACCATAGCCGCAGTTCCCACCCTTCCGGATGATTTCACGGAACATAGCTCGACCGCAGAAATCGAGGTGCATCCCAGCGGAAAATTCGTCTACGCTTCCAACCGTGGGCACGATACCATCGCCGTTTTCCAACGCGATCCGGATTCCGGCAAGCTCACATTGCTTCAGCATGCAGCCTGCGGCGGCTCGAAACCCCGCCATTTCAAAATCGACCCGTCCGGCAAATGGCTGCTCTGTGGCCTCCAGACGGACAATTCCATCTCCGTCCTGCCAATCGATCCCAATACGGGCTTGCTCGGTGCTCCACAATCCATAGTGAAGTCACCCGCACCGATCTGCCTGCTGTTTCCCTGATCCAAGATTTTTCGGTTCACTTTCGCGAAAGGTGAGATAGAAATTGCGTGTGTCCAGTCCATCAGTCGTCGGCAAAACCTCCGAAGGAGGAACAGCTCCTCACTGAGATTCGCGACCTCCTGGCCGAGATCTCGAACTGACACAGCATAGATTTGCAGCGCGGGCGGAAGAGATTCGATTCCCTCCCGCCCGTTGCCTTTCCATTGACCTGCGCCACGGCGTAAATACCATCTTCCACAAGCCCCATGAAATTACTCAGCCTTCTCCGCCGCAAAGCCCGCGCCTCCTTCAAGGAACTTGCGGAAATGATCGACTCCACGGAAGCCGAAGTCGCCGAGAAAATCACAGCATGGGAGAAGGATCGCACCATCCTGGGCTACCACGCCGTCACCAACCCCGAGGCGATCGGCGATACCTCCGTCTCCGCCTTCATCGAGGTCCGCCTCACACCGGAGCGCGGCGGCGGTTTCGACCGACTCGCCATGCGCATCGCACGGTTCGACCAGGTTGTCTCCTGCTACCTCGCAAGCGGCGGCTACGACCTCATGGTTGTCGTCGAAGGCCCCGATCTCCGCGAAGTCGCCCGCTTCGTCTCAGAAAAACTCGCTTCCCTGGACGGGGTGCTGTCCACCGCCACCCATTTCCGACTGAAAACCTACAAGGAAAATGGCTTCCTTTTCGAGAGCGAACCGGAAATCGATCGCCTTGCGGTTTCCCCATAATCACCGGGTCACCGGGTCACCGGGTATTTAAAAAAAATCCAAATCCGCTGAAAAGGAAAGCGTGCCCCGCCAGTATGGATAGGGTATGACCAACCCTATGAAGCGCGCCTTCTTTTGGCTTTCCGGTGCGGGAACCGAAACCCTTGAGCGCTGCCCCTCTTGGGAGCAGCGCAAATACGTGGCTTTCGGAGCCACCGTTCTGGTTCCTTGTGCGTTCGCCTTCATCGCATGCGCCTACGCGTTATCCACAATTTCCGACAAGCCGGGCGTCATCTATCCCGTCGCCGCCGTCTGGTCTTTCATCATCCTCACGATCGACCGCGCCCTCCTCGCCGGCTACAGGCCCTATCTTTCGATTTTCCGGAAACTCGCCCAATTCTCCCTCCGGCTCGTGGTCGCAATCCTCATGGGCATCACCATCGTCCACCCGCTCGTTCTCCTGCTTTTCCGCGACACCGTCTCCTCGGTGATCGAATCCGACCGCGCAGTCGAGATCGAACTAGTCCGGGCGGGCTTCGACAAAGAGAAGGAAAAGGTGAGAGGACGCATCAGCTCCCTCGACACAGCGCTCGCCGAGCAACGCACTCGCTGGAACGAGTCCTTCCAGGCGAGATTCATCCTCCAGGAGAACGATGACGCCGGTTCCGCAATCCCCGGGCTGACCGCCGAACAGCAGACCGAACTAAAGGCCGCCACGGATGAGGCCACTGCGCCATTCCGCGCACGACTCGATGTCGTCCAGAAGCAATCCGATGAGCTGACCCCACAGTATGCCACCCTTCAGACTGAGCTTTCCTTCTGGCAGGCCGAATTCGAAAGAGAACTCAACGGACAACGTTCCGGCCTGGCCGGAGAGGGGCCGCGCGCCCGATCCATCCGCTCCGACCAACTCGAACCTCGCCGAGAGGAAACAAAACGCCTAGGCGCCCTTCTTGAGCACCTCAGCACGGAGAAAGCAACCCTCCAGACTCTGGCACGCGAGTCGGAGGCGGGTGCAATTTCCCTCTTCGAAGCCAAGCTGGCAGAAATCGAACTGGCCAATAAGGCCGAAGCCGAACGGGTTGCCACCCTCAGGCAAAGGGTCGAAAGCGACCAGGCTGAGCAATTCGTCACCCAGCAGAACTCTCTCCGCGAGACCATCAAGCAGCAGATCGACACGCATCTTGTCGATCTGCAACGCACCCAGGATGAGCTAGCGGCGGTCGGCACGGAGGAATCGAACCGTCTCGCTGCGATCCGCGCGGAACCCCGCCGCGATATCCTGACCCAGACACTCGCCCTCCATCGCCTTTTCAATGCTGGCAACGAGGGGGGGACGTTCGCCTTCTACACCTATATCGTCCTCACCTTGCTGTTCATGTTGGTCGATACCATCCCGCTCATCGTCAAGTTCTTCACCAAGCCCGGCCCCTACGACACCCTCGTTGACCGCGACGAAATGACATTCGACTCCGAACACCGCGCCTTCCGCGAGACCCGCTCGCGCTACATGGAGCAACTCACATCAGGCAATCTCATCGCCGTCACTCGCAATCGCAACCTTGAGCACGCCCTTGTGGACGGGGTAGAGCACACTCGCGCAGCCCGCGAATTCCTCGATTCCCTCGTGGAAATGGAGCGATCTTTCTCAGACAAGATGCGTGCGGAGGAGGAGCACATCGCCCACCACGATACCGACAAGCGCGCCGCCATCGACGCGATCAAGAAACGCTTCTACGACGATCTCCACCACCGGATGGAACAGTTCTTCACCGCCCGCCACGCCGCGGTTCCAGGCAACTGATCTGGTACCGCAAACTAGTGATCCAAATCCCGGAAAAGGATGGGTGCCTCCTTGCCGACTTTCGCGATGGCTTCGCTGTCATCCTTTTCAGAATTCTGAATTACTCGCCTATGGGAAGTGACATAGGCGAATTTGCATCACATGAAGACAACCCTCTCCCACCGGGCTACTGAAGGATCCGCAGCTGCCTATGCGAAACTCGCCTGACTCACGGGTTACCAGGCGGAAACACCGGCGGCGGGGACGGCGGAGTCGCACCACCACCACCACCACCACCACCACCACCATTACCACCACCACTATCGTTCACACTGCGTCCAATGGGCACACCCGTGCGCGGATTGCCATGGGGATCACCACCGTTACCACCGATCCTGCCACCGGGACCGCGGACAACAATTCCGGACGGCAAGAGTTCCCCACCACGGCGGCGCTCCAACTGGTTGCCAACCGAGTGAGCGATCAAATCAACGGCGGCACCATTTAACGGGGCGAATCCACCCCTCTTCATCAGGCCGGAAGTTTTCACGAGTTTGTCGATATTGAGCACGACAGGCCGCGGGAAATTCTTGGCATTGGGATGCATGATGATCATCTGGCCTGGCGGGACATTGATCGTGTCACCATTGTCGTTGCTGAGCTTTGCCACACCCTCGAGAACGATGAACTTCAGCCACTGTCCGGGGCTATATTCCATCATCGTCGTCGTGCCGGTGATCGCCGCGGTGACCGTTGCCGTCCGGATTTTTGCACCACCCGCATTCTTCGGGACATTGAGGAGAAAAGAACCCCTTTCGATCTCCATCTCGCGGGATGCGGAACTAAAGCGGAATACTGAATTCGCTCCGATCCTGGTCACCGTCCGGTCAGGGAAAGTTAGCTCGGCACGGGAGCCCCTACCGGTAAGTAGAGTCGACTTACCCGTCATGCGCTGTCCCATAGTCGCGCTCTGTGCTGCGGCGGAATTTTTACTGATGCGCACATCGTTGACCACTTTCGTCACGGATGCCGATTTCAAGGGAGCCGCCATCGCGCTCCCGCAAGCGGCCACTGCCGCTATTGCAAAGATGAATTGTTTCATGTTGTTCTTCCTTTTTGGATTGAGGTTCAGAATATCAACTGGCAGCCAATACCAAGACCACCAGTCCAGGCCTCATACTCGCTACCTACACCGCCGGTATTGGAGTCGTTTCTATCATAGAAAATCGATGCGTTGGCGGCAAGGTTGCGGTTGCCTGCCAGTAGAGCCCGAGGCTGAGACTGGTTGCCCAATCCTCGCGCCCTCCCTGATCGTAGTCGTAGTAGTAGCCGCGCGCGGTCGCAAGCGAGTAGATCGAATCTGTGATTGCATGGCGGTAATAGAGATCCAAGGAAATCTCGTTGCGCTCAAGGCTTTGTGGTTTTGCCGACCACTCATAGGCTGTGCTCAGGGTACCACCAAACTGCTTACCCGGGGCTGCCCAGAGCAGCTTCTGAACGCCCACACGGATCCGTTGCGCGTTGTAGTCCCCATCCGTGAGTGAGCCTGTCGTAAGCCGTTGATATTCATACCTGACAAAAAGAATCGAATCATCGAGATCCGGAAAATTCTTATAGATACCGATCCGGCTTGAAAAATTTTCATATGCCAGCGCCGAATTATTATCAAAACGTACGAAATCCTCACTGATCCCGAAATCCCCGAACCATCCATTCGCAATGTGTGGCCGCCATGCCAGCGATGCCGTCGAGGATGAAATCCAAGATTCCTCATTCGTTAGGACATTTCCGGAAGGCGCATTGTCGGTTCGGAACACCGAGGTGTAGAAATCGAAGATGATCGAGGATACCCCCGAGCGCTCGACAAGAATTTCTTGCACACCGAGATCGGAGTCCGCAGGGGAATAAGGTGCTTCTGCAATTCCAAAATCCCCATCCACCGCCGCTTCCTCATAATCTGGGAATTGTCCGCCCATGCCGAAAAAGCGTTGGACGGGTGTGAGGACATCTGCCTGTGCGGCCAGGCTCGTCAAAACGATCAGTGGGATTATTCGAGTATACATAAAGTCAATGATTGCTGTATCAAGCAAAACGTAGATAACTGGAGTTGTGAGCACAAGAACAAAGCTAGGCAAAGGCCGCTTGACCTCGGCGCTCGTAGCGTTGGGAGGTGGAATGGTAATTGCCCTGACCGCTTTCGTTCCCAAGATCGCCCAAAGCATCCTTTCGGCGGATCGGCTAATGGGCGACAAAGCGCTGTATATTCCCGGCAAGCCCGCGCCTCGTGAAGACCTTGTCCTCCTCGGAATCGATGAGGATAGCCTCACCCTACAGGGGCTTGATCAGGAAATGATCGATGGCAACGTCAATCTCTCGCGCATGGCCGAGCGCATGCCCTGGGATCGGCGCGTCTATGCCGACGCGATCGACAAAGTGCTGTCTGCTGGGGCAAAAGTGGTTGTCCTCGATCTCATCATTTCCGAAGAGTCCACCCCGGAGGCGGATCAGGCTTTCGCAGCTGTTCTGAAAAAATTCCCAGAACAGGTGGTGCTCGCAACCCTGTTCGCACCGATGTCCACGGAAGACTTTTACACACTCATCGAACCCCATTCCACTTTCCTCAAAATTGAACCGCTTCCATATCTGGGATTCGTGAATTTTCGTCCCGACAAGGAGGATTCCCTGGTTCGTGAAGTCAGATTTTCAACCACACTCGCCGAGGAAAATGGATACCCACCCATACCCGGGGAGACACGTTTCGACTCCATCACTGGCGCAGTCCTCCGGGCATTGGGAAAGCCGGCGGACAAAGCTTTAGCGAAAATACGCTTTTCAGTTCAGCGTGAAGTGCTCGAGCATAGCGCCAAAGGTAAAGTAACGAAAGTATCCGAAGGCCGTGCAGACGGCATCTACCGCCCAATTTCCATATACAGCATATTTATCCCCGGGGAATGGAAGAACCGCTATGGTTCAGGTGAATTCTTCAAGAACAAGATCATACTCATAGGCGCCGGCGCGGCTCGCCTTCAGGACAACCAGCAGACCCCGGTCGGTCAGATCCTCGGCCCTCAGCTTCACCTTCAAGCCATTGCAGCTGGCCTGGGAAATGATTTTGTCGAGCGCCCGTTCGCCGAATGGCGGGGAATGATTTTTTACACGGGCGCGTTGGGCGCAATCATCGCAGCCCTACTCATTTTCTTTATCCGCCGCCCGACGATGGCACTGATCGGAACGGTATTAATCATCGCAGGAGCCTATTTCGGGACCTTCCAACTTGCGGAATGGCGCGCCATATGGTTCGGTCCAACGTCCTTATCGATGGCTGTTTTCCTTGGTGCCGTTTCCGGACAATCCTTCGACCTCATCCGCGAGCGCCTTGAACGCTCCCGGCTCAACCACCAATTCCGCCGCTTCGTATCGCGGGATGTGGCGGACTCGCTGGTAAACAATCCCAGAATTTACCAACTCGCCGCCACCGGCAGAAAACGAAGAGTCGTCGTCCTTTTCTCGGATATTCGCGGCTTCACCTCGCTCTCGGAGCGGGTCAACCCAGAGCAGCTGTTCGCTCAACTCAACGAATACCTCACAGCGATGGTGGAAATCATCTTCATCCACAAGGGTACCCTCGACAAGTTTATCGGCGATGCAATCCTCGCCCACTGGGGAGCGCTGGATGATGTCGATGAATCACAGTTCGCGACCTCCGCCCTCGCGGCGACCACGGACATGATTGAAGAGCTGGAAAAGCTCAATGCGGGTTGGAAATCCAGGAACCTGCCCGAGCTGAAGATTGGCATCGGCCTTCACCTCGGGGATGTCCTCGCAGGAGAGATCGGCTCGGAGCAGCGCACCGAGTTCGGGGTAATCGGGGATGCCGTGAACCTCGCTTCCCGATTGGAGGGCATGACAAAGGCATTCACCTGCCCGTGGCTTTCCAGCGGAACATTCATCGAAGCGGCAGATGCGGAAGCGGGACTAAGGCGCATCGCCAAGGTTCGCGTAAAAGGCCGTGAGCAACCGGTCGACCTCTGGACCAACGTCGAATCGGAGTCCTGCCGTGTATCCTACGCGGATGCGCTGGCCTCATTCGAAACCGGGAATTTCGATGCAGCTCTTGGGAAAATCGACTCCCACCTGAAGGACTATCCCGATGATCTCGTGGCTCCCCACCTCCGCAAACACATCCTCTTTTTCCAGGAACTCCGCCCAACCGAGTGGGACGGAATCATCCGCTTCATGGAAAAATAAGATAGGAATGGATACCGCCGGCCGGACTCGAACCGGCACGCCTGTGAGGGCAACGGATTTTAAATCCGCAGTGTCTACCATTCCACCACGGCGGCTATCCAGACTTCCCAGTTCCGCAATTATATCGATTTGCGATCTGCTGGGTCGGGGGGATTTGATTTCCTGAGAACCCTGTTGGCAAGTTGATTCGGGCTCGGCAATCGCTTTGTAAATTTCCCAACCCCAATAGAACGTTAAAAATCCGGATTATTTAACCAAAATGAAAAGGCCTGAGATTAACGTCACCGACGTTTGGTTCCTGTCCTAAGCCTCGCACTGATCGCGGCATTTTCGGAAAAATCCGATACTGCCATTTCGATCTCCGATTTCTCCTTGGCTCTCAACAGTATTGAGTTCCGTATCCATGGCGAATTCCCGGTCACTGCGCCCGCTTCCTACGACAGTTCAATCTATTTCGTAAATCCGACTCTCAGCGAAAGCCCGGGGTTTGCCCTGACGGATTTCCTCGGGGCTGATACGATCAGCTTTTCCGGCACCCAGGACATCCAAGTCACGGTTGGCGGGTCGGTTTTCGGTGACTATTTCTTCGTGAACTTCATCGACAGCTTCGTAGCGAACTCGATGACACCCACAGCAGGGAAGCTGACGAAAACCGCGCCCAATGCATCAGATCGATTGGGATCTGTGGCCTGGAAATAGGACGGGAGCGCAGTCCATCGCCGCATTCCCGTTGAGCACCGCCGTCCGCGACCAGAACGTGGACGTTGGCATGTTCAGCGCTAGGATAGCAAAATCCGTCCCGGCTGCCGCAGCGAGAATTGACTACGCTTCCCCTTCCGCTTCGGGTGCGGCGCCCTTCACTCGATGCCCCGGCTTGGCGAGAATCTCAACATAGACCGTGTCCCATTTTTCCTGCGACGCGGTATCCACCGGTTTCGTGATCTCGGAAACGTGAATCACCTCAGCGCTATCGCCGTCTTTTCCCGCACGACAGTCGAAATCCCAGAAATCCACTCCCTCTGGCAGTTCCTTGCGGCGCTCGCGCTTGAGATATTTCCGTATCTCCGATTTGATCGATTCCACCACACGCGGCGGTTTGTGGCTCGGCACTTCGAGAGGGAACGTTTTCTTCATGCCATGGCTTGTTGCGTATCAGCGCCGCGTTGTCACGCACCGTTCATGAGGATAACCATCTCACCCTTGGTGCCGTTGGCCTTGAACCATCCGAGAAGCTCCTCCGGAGTCCCCCGGTGATAGGTCTCGAATTTCTTGGTCAGTTCGCGGGCGACACAGATCCGCGCTTCCGGAGCGATTTCCGTTAGAATTTCGAGTGTGGAAACGATACGGTGCGGGCTCTCGAAAAAGATTCCTGTCTCCCCGCTTTCCAGCGCTGCGGCCATCGCACTTCGCCGCTTGCCGGATTTCACGGAAAGGAAGCCTCCAAAACGAAACGCATGACAGGGCAGCCCGGAACCTATGAGCGCGGTCAGCACAGCCGAAGGTCCGGGAAGGACATCGAAATCCACATTTGCATCGAGGCATGCCTGCACAAGACGGTAACCGGGATCGGAAACGCCGGGCATTCCCGCATCGCTGATGAAAGCGATCACCTCCCCGGCCTTCGCAGCGGCAGCAAGTTCAGGAGACTTGCGGGTTTCATTGTGCTCATGGAGGGCCAGCAACGGCTTACCTGAAATCCCATGATGAGCGAGCAAAATACCTGAGCGGCGGGTGTCCTCGCACGCGATCCTGTCCGCAGATTTCAGAACCTCCAGGGCACGGATGGTAATGTCACCGAGATTACCGATGGGCGTCGGGACAAGAACGATACGTCCACCCTGTTCCGCTTCCTGATTACTCATTCCCCGCCCTCCAGGAGTTTTCTCTCCGAGAAAGCGACCTCGCATTCGTAGCGGTGACAAATATTTTCCACCGGATTACTCGTCGAATTTGCGAACCAGAACCGAAGCGTTGTGTCCGCCGAAGCCGAAACTGTTGCTGAGCGCGACTTTGATCGGAACCTCGCGCGCAGTGTTCGGCACCACATCGAGATCGCATTCCGGGTCTTGTTCCTCGATGTTGATCGTCGGCGGGACGACACCTTCGACAATACCCATCACGCTGGCGATCAACTCGATGCCTCCGGCAGCCCCAAGCATATGCCCGGTCATCGATTTCGTGGAACTGACCATCAGGCCGTTGTTCGCATAGTCGCCGAAGGC
The DNA here is from genome assembly GCA_905478925.1 of uncultured Verrucomicrobiales bacterium. GTDB lineage: Bacteria > Verrucomicrobiota > Verrucomicrobiia > Verrucomicrobiales > Akkermansiaceae > Luteolibacter. Next base: position 28,648 of record CAJQKQ010000019.1, on the reverse strand, counting down.
GAGTTTGATCGCTTTCGTTTCTGCGACATCTCCGAGACCGGTGGAAGTCGCGTGGGCATTGAGGTAATCAACTTCCTCGGGGTTGGTCTTGCCGTGCTTCAGCGCCATGCCAATTGCATAGGCCGGCCCGCTGCCATCCGGAGACGGCGCACTCAGATGGTAGGCATCCGCGCTGACACCGTAGCCGATCAGTTCCGCATAAATCTTCGCACCGCGCGCCTTGGCTGTTTCGAGCTCCTCGATCATCACCACACCCGCGCCCTCACCCATGACGAAGCCGTCGCGACCTTTGTCAAACGGGCGGGAAGCCTTCTCCGGTTCATCATTGCGCGTGCTCAGCGCCTTCATGCTGGAAAACCCGCAAAGCCCCATCGGCAGCACCGCCGCCTCCGCACCGCCGCAGAGAAAGCCGTCAGCATCGCCGAATTTGATCATCCGCCAGGCCTCACCGATATTGTGGTTCGAGGTGGCGCAGGCGGTCACGATCACCATGTTCGGCCCGTGAAGGCCGTGCTCCATGGAAATGATGCCGGAGGCAATATTGGAAATCATCATCGGGATCGTGAAAGGCGAAACCCGCCGGGGTCCCTTCTTCATGTAGACTGTGTGCTCGCGCTCTAGCGTCGAGAGGCCGCCGATGCCGCTTCCCACCATCACCCCGTAGCGGCGAGAATCGATCTTCTCCTTTTCAAGGCCGGAATCCGCCATCGCCATTTTCGAGGCGGCCACCGCGTATTGGACATACCGATCCGAGCGGCGTGCATCCTTGGGCGTCCGGAAATATCCGTCAGCATTGAAATCGCGGACCTCCCCGGCGATCTTGCAGGCGAAGGGCTCCGGATCGATTCCTTCGATCCTCCTGACGCCACTGCGACCGTTTTTCAAGCCATCCCATGTCGTCTCCAGGTCGTTACCCAAAGGGGAAATACAACCAATGCCAGTAATTACAACCCGTCGCTCACTCATATTGTGGGAAAACCCTAGACGCTGAACCAAGCACCACGCAAGCAATAGAAATCACCGACTTACCTACCCGCATCCAATTCAGTCAGCCATCTGGAGAATCGCCAATATTCCGGATATCGCGATCGCGACCAGGCTGCCGGTTCCAATGATGCGATCGGTGAGGTTCATCCTCGGCCGGCTGACGGAGCTGGATCGCGGAAACACGATTCCAGCATAAGCCATGCCAGCAAGCAGTCCGCCGAAATGCGCGGCGTTGTCGATGAATCGATAGCCCACCAACCCGATCAGAGCCGTCATCACCACTCCCCCGATCAGGCGCCGTCTTGAACTGCGTGGCACCAGTTTTACGTGGAGCGTCTCGAAAACCAATAGGAAGCCGAGCCAGCCCATCAATCCTCCCGAGGCACCCACCGATGTCGCGCCCATGAGGCGGGCGGAAGCCTCTCCCCCGACAAGCGCGGAGAACAGGAACACCATCGGCACATGCGGCCAACGGGCGAAAACCTCAACGCGTTTCCCAAGATAGAGCAGCGCAAGGCCGTTCATCACGAAATGGACGATCCCCCCATGCAGCATGGGCGCAGTGAATAGCCTCCAATACTGACCCTCTTTGTAGGCACCTTTCACCAGACCGGCATTTTGGATGGAGCCATGGAATCCGACGATGGATTTGTCGAACCAGACCTGGGCGATGAAGGACAGCGAGATCATGCCTAGGATCGCCCATGTCACAGGGGCTTTCTGAGTATCCCGCCATGTTTCGAAACGGATGAGCGGGATGACCGGTGCCGGTCGCCCACCCGATTTCCTAATCTCACGCATCCGCTTCTGCGCCTGATACCAGGGGATGAAGGCGAAGACGAGGAAGGCCAGCAAACAGATCCCGACCGCCGTCGAAGACGAGAGACCCGTGAGAATCCGCGTCATCTTTTCCTGAAAAATCAATGACACACCATTGGCCTTCTCTACACCGGGAAAAGCATTCCAAATTTGGAACACCATATAACCCAGTAAGGCAGCAAGACCGATCCCGGACCATTTCAGCCGGTGCTGCGCATCCGCAAGGTCATCGGTCGCCCAGCGTTTCCTGACTTCGCTGATCGGCTCCTCAAACGCCTCAACCTCTTCAGGTACCCTGCAAAAATCAGACTCCGGCGTCCAGACAAGGTCGACCGCGCTGTCTTTGTCCTCACGAATCGTCTTTGCGAGCTCCTCTTCGGACGCCGATGCGTGCCGCCGGCCTTTGCGGTTGATCCAGCCGTAGCCATCTCCCGCTTCGGGAAAAGCATCGGCGCGTGCCCAAACCGGCAGCTCCAATTCCTCGTTGCCGTCCGGTTCGCCCACGTTCACACCTTGCAAGCGTCAGGCTTACTCAGGTTTGTCCGCTTTGTTTTCCTCCGCAGCAGGTGCCGCAGGCTCTTCGATAGGTGCGGCAGATTCCTCGGATGGAGTTCCCTCGGCAGGTGCCTCTTCCGTAGTGGGAGCAGGTGCCTCTTCGGCAACCGGCTCAGGAGTTTCATCGGCGGGAAGTTCCTCGGCCAGGGATTTTGGATCATCCTTGGGTTCTTCAGCGATTTTCCCGTCTTCGCTCTCCACGGCAGATTCTTCCTGAGTTGCTGGCTTCTCAGGTTCAAGAAGCGACTTCTGCTTGGTCTGCTTGCCAATTAGGATGGCAAGCGAAAGGGCAAGGATGAAGAACATCGAGCCGAGATAGACGGTTCCTCGTTGGAGCACATTGGTCGTCCGGGCACCGAAGACCTGGTCGGTCACGCCACCACCGAATGCCGCGCCCAGGCCTTCCTGTTTCGGGCGCTGCATGAGGATGAGAAGAGCCATCAGCAGGCAGACGATTACGAAGACAACCAAGAGTAGGTTGATACTAATATTGAGCCAGTTGATGTCAGCGAAAATCATGGGCGGCGGAATATGGGTATGAGCCCCCGCCTTGTAAAGCAGGGACTTTCGGGATTTTCAGAGAGACTTGATCCATGCCGCAACCTTGCGATCGTCGTCGCCTGCAGCCCAGACACGACGGAGGAAATCTGCAGCCGGGATGCCGCCGTGCTTGGCAAGAAAGTTCCTGTCGCCTCCGCAGCTGAACATTGTATCGGGATCCAACTCACCGCGCAGTTTCGCACGTGCCTTCACGAGAATCCTCGGCAGATAGGCGATCCCGTCAAATTCATCGCCGCGGGATGGCAGCTCATCCCTTGCGATCTCCTTGCCGCTCTGTTCACCCTTTTGTTCAACGAGGAGATAGTCTCTCCGCACCGCAGCGATCAGCAACGCCGTGCTCATCGAAGGCTCAGCCCCATCCACAAAATCCTCAATAAAGTCGAACAACTCGCGCTTCTTGTATCCAATCGAGGCGAGAAAGACCAATTCCTCTCCCGTGTAGTCCTTTTCATAATCAAAATCCCCCTTCCGGTAGGCGTCCGCACAGCGTTCGAAAATGGCGATGAATGTGTCGTTCCAATGCATGCGAGGAACATGAAAGCCTCTCGCCACGAATGCCAACGCTTTTTTTAGTCGCGTCGATCTCCGCTCGCCGTCTTGATTCCCAGCAACCAATGATCTGGAAAACCAATGGCCGCAACCTCGACCTCAGCGCGCAAGCGCAGGTTATGGGCATACTCAACACCACCCCGGATTCCTTCTCGGATGGGGGCAAGTTCGACGCCCCCGCCGCAGCCCTTGGCCATGCGCGCCAAATGATTTCTGAAGGTGCCGCCATCATCGACATCGGCGGCGAGTCCACTCGTCCCGGCGCGCTTGCGGTTTCCGCCGAGCAGGAAATCCGCCGCACCGCAGCCACGATCCGCGCGATCCGTAGCGAATGGGACGGCCTGATCTCAATCGACACCACGAAATCTTCCGTCGCCCGCGAAGCGCTCGCCGCCGGTGCCGACATCGTCAACGACGTCTCCGGTCTCACCGCCGATCCGGAAATGGCCGCCGTCTGTGCTGCCTCGGATTGCGGAATCGTTATCATGCACATGCAGGGCACACCCGCCGACATGCAGGACACCCCCACCTATTCCGATGTCACCGAAGATGTCCGCCGCTTTTTCGTAGACCGTCTCGCCTATCTCACCACGCTCGGCATCGATCCCACACGCCTCTGCTTCGATCCCGGCATCGGCTTCGGGAAAACACTGGAGCACAACCTCGCGCTTCTCCAACAGCTCCCTACCCTCGCGCCTTCCGGCCGCCCCCTGCTGCTCGGAGTTTCCCGCAAATCCTTCCTCGCGAAGATCACCGCCGCCGCCGAACTCCACGAACGCGACGCCCCAACCGCAGCCCTCACTGCCTTGGCAAGAAGTCGCGGAATCATGCTCCACCGCGTCCATGACGTGAAAGGAAACCTCGCTGCCCTGCGAGCGACAGAAGCATTGTCATAGTAGACTCCTCCACTTTCCGTCTTTGACTTTCACCCGCACCCGGCTAGACAGACGGCATGGAAGACCCGCGCGAACACGGCACACAACCTCTGGACACCCTCATGGAAAGTTGGGGCATCACCAATCATCAGCTAGTCAACTCTTCCACCGAACAGCTCAACCACAAACAGGTTCAGAGAGCCCGCAAAGGACGCCAACTCACTCTCCCCATGATGCAGAAGGTCTGCCGCGCCTTCAACATCTCCATCTGGAACAGCTTGGACAAGGAGCAGAAAGAAATCTATTTCGAATACATGCACCGCCACCTCTTCAGCTACGCGAAGGGCCACGAATCTGAATGGGTCGATCCGAATGTGGATCTCTTCCCGAAGAAATAATAATGACACCTTACCCGGATCAGGCATCCGGGCAGGCAGAGAGCTGAGCACCCGGCTTCTCCGAATTCACCGTGCTTCCCAAATCCCCCCCCCTGCGGCGGGGATCATGACTGACGAACAACTCAGCATTTCAGGAAAAGCACCCGGTTCATTTCAAATTCGCGTAGCGCTAGCACTGCGAAGGCACCAACGTAAACGAAGCCACAAGCACGGTGGAAACATTCTGAATCATGCGGTAACGATCGACCACGAGTAGCACGTTGGATATCAGCGTGATGACGCTCGCCCAGATCAGCGAGTCGCGAGACCTTGCCTCTTCCTCACCCTCTCACTTGGCCAGTGCGGCTTCCTCAGAAGCTTTCTCCTCAGCCAAAGCTTCAAGTTTGGGATCCATATGAGCTTGCCCCTCGAATCGCTTCGCGATACTTTCGATCACTTGGAGCTGAATCTTTGCATCCTGCTGGGCGTTCACCGCAGTCGTCGCGATCAACTCGCCAGAACCAACGCTCGCGCCAATGCGGTTTTTATACCAACTTTCAGGAAAGCGACGGCACGCCGACGGACGTATCGGTCTCCGCAGCGTAGTCCACCCCATCCAGGCCGAACCCGAACAGCCTGAGGAACGCGGCTTGGTAGCCCTTGAAGTCCGCAAATTCGGCAAGATTCTCCGTCGTCACCTGCTCCCAGCGTTTCGCCACGATGCTCTGGATCTCCGGGGACATCTCCCAGTCGTCGATGCGAATCCGCCCGGCCTCGTCGGGCAAGGGGTCGCTGTTGTAGAGCCTTTCGCGGAGCAAGCGATCCATCTGCTCGATGGTGTCCTCGTGGCTCCCGGCATCCTTCATCGCCTTGTAGAGCAGGGAAATATAGAGAGGCACAACCGGGATCGCTGAGCTTGCCTGGGTCACCAGCGCCTTGTTCACCGAAACCCATGCCTTGCCGGAAATCGGAGCCAGCTTTGCATCAAGCGCTACCTGCGCCCGCTCCACATCCTCCTTCGCCTTGCCGATCGTACCGTTCTTGTAAATCGGCCACGTCACCTCAGGTCCGATGTAGGAATAGGCGACCGTCTGCGCATCCTCGGCCAGTACGCCGGCCTGGAGCATCGCATCAATCCACATTTCCCAATCCTCGCCGCCCATCACATTCGTGGTCTGCTCCACATCATCGCCTTCGGCGGGAGGTATCGTCACCTCGTCCACCGAGCCGGTGGTGGTGTTCAGAGTCTTGTTCGTGTAGGTCTCGCCTATCGGTTTCAGCACCGATTTATAAACGTCCCCTGTCTTCGGATCCGTCCGCCTTGGGGAGGCGAGGCTGTAGACAACAAGATCCACCTGCCCGAGATCTTCCTTGATCGCGGCGATGACCTCCTGCTTCACCTCATCGGAAAATGCATCGCCGTTGAACGACCTCGCATAGAGCCCGGCCGCCTTCGCCTCGCGCTCGAATGCCACGGTGTTGTACCAGCCGGCCGTAGCGCTCTTGGCCTCCGCGCCCGGCCTTTCGAAAAACACTCCCACCGTCGCCGCCTTCGCCCCGAACGCCGCTGCAATCCGCGAGGAGAGCCCGTATCCCGTCGAGGATCCAATCACCAGCACCTTCTTTGGGCCGCCGACGATCTCCCCCCGCCCCTCAACCACCGAGATCTGCTCCTCAACATGCTTCGCGCATCCCTCCGGATGAGCTGTCGTACAAATAAACCCGCGAATTTTCGGTGAAACGATCATGTAGAACAAGCTACCCACCCCTCACCGCCGCGCAATACCAAATCCCGCCCCGGCCATCATCTTCACAGCTTCGCCACATACACGGTGCTCTCGGAAACTGTCTCCAGCAACGGATTGGGAAATTTTACCACATGCGTCCCCACCTCCCGGAAAACCTTACCTAGATCCGCGATAAAGCCATCATCCGGCGCATCGTCCGACCACAGCGCAAATACCCCACCGGGATGCAGCTGCTCCGCCAATTTTCCCAATCCCTCCTCGGTGTAGAAAGTCGCATTCTGTGAGGCCAACAGATTCCTCGGTGAGTGGTCGATGTCCAGCAGCACGGCATGGAACTTCCGCCCCGCCTGATCCGGATCGAAACCCTTGCCCGGAGCCGCCGCCAATTTGAAGAAATCCCCCAGCACGTAGCGGCAACGCGTATCGTCGTTCATCGTTTTCCCAAGCGGCACCAGTTCCCGCTCGTGCCAGTCGATCACCCCCTCCAGTGCATCCACCACCAGCAGCTCCTTGATTTGCGGGAAATCCAGCGCCGCCACCGCGGTGTATCCCAGCCCCAACCCGCCGACCACCACGTCCCAGCCCTCCCCGTCCAGCGCCGCCAACCCCAGCCGCGAAAGCGCCTCCTCCACCTCATGGAACATGCTCGACATCAGGAACGCGTCCCCGAGTTTCACCTCATACACATCCAGCCCATCGAGCTGCAGATACTTGCGCCGCTGCAAAATCAAGTCACCCAGCGGTGTCTCACGGAAATCAATCTCTTCGAAAAGCTTGCCCATATCTGGTGCTCACCCTCGCCCGTTTCACTGCACACCCGCAAGCAACCATTTCAGGCCACTTTTGCTGACAAACTCACCTGTATTTCGATCCATCTGTTGTAGCGATGAGACATCCCTTCCCCATTCTTTCATCGACGATGCCCATGGAATATTGGGAGCCTGCCAGAAAATATATTTTCACCTCGCTCGATTCACTCCGATCCCACGATGACCACAAGTAGTAGATTTCATGAGATCTCGCAACCAAACCGTTCGACTCTCCCTTTCTACTTTTGGTCTTGGCCTGAGAATCTCCCAGAAAGCGACCAGATCTGCGCCACGAAGTTCCGAGCGAAGTTCAACCTGAGTCACGGGCAGGGAAGGAAAGGGCGACTGGAGCTGCGACGACAAATTGAGCAAACTTCCGGCCGATGATCCCAAGTCTTCTCTGAAAACTAAAAACTAACAAACTCCCCCCGATTCTTAGCGATTGCCTTCCTAACCGCGTCATTCAATCTCTACTCATGACCGAAGAAACCACTTTCTGGAAAGGTAGCCCCTCACAATGGCTCAACATTGGACCGTTTAGCGTCGCCATCCTGCTTGCTGCAGGGATCACCGTCGGCGGGGTCTTTTTCGCGCCTGCCTTCATCGCGCTCATCATCCCCGCCGCCTACGCCCTGTGGCGCTACCTGACCGTGCGCTGCCAGACATTCGAGGTCACCACCGAGCGCCTTCGCATCACCAAGGGCGTCATCAACCAGAACATCGATGAGGTCGAACTCTACCGCGTCAAGGACATGGTTGTGGAGCGAAAATGGTGGATGCGTCTCACCGGCCTCGGCAACGTCCACCTCCAGACATCAGACCGCTCCCTCCCTCACGTCGATATCCCGGCGATCACCGATTGCATCGGCCTGCGCGAGGAACTCCGCAAGCTCGTCGAGGCCATGCGCGACAAGAAGCGCGTCCGCGAGATGGACTTCGACGAGACCGGCGGAGAGAACGGCTTCGACGACATCGATGACATGGGCGACATGGGCGACATCGGGTGATGCGCCGCAGCTGACAGGATTGCCCAGTCAGGCCACTTTCGGCTGCACGTCCGGGACGGAGGGACCGGTGGCCTGCATGAAATTCGTCTTCGCGCGTAGAATCAGGGTACCGAGGCAGAAATCAGCGAGGGGGAAGACGACGTTAAAATTCTTGTGCATGTAGCGGTGGTGCAGGAGATGGTGGCCGTTGAGCTTGCGGAACCACTGGGGTTTCTCCACACGCCTCGCCTTCGGAAGGTGCATGCACCAGTGAATGTACTCGTAAAATCCGTAGTATGAGGCAAATGCCAGCGCACCGCCAACAGCTAAGCCCCATTGTCCTAGCGCCAAGGAGATTAGCGCGAATGGAATCGCGCCGATCAGGATGAGCAAGGGGCCGTTCCACCATGCCATTGGAATGGTCATCTTGTTCTTTTCCTCGATGAGGTGGTAGGTCTTGTCAGCCTTGAACACTTGGTGATGGACAACGGCGTGTGCTTGGAAGGCGTAGCGGAAATTCCAGACCGGGCGGTGCATGACATACTTGTGCAGCGTCCATTCGAAAAAGGAGGCGAATACGATACCGACGGAAAGGCCTGCGAGGCACCAAATAAGGAATAGAATCATGATGTGGGGTGCCCAGCGGTAGGGCAATGCACGGGGTATAGGTGCGGAACAGGGAAAACAAGCACTGCTTCCACTGGAATTCTCACTTTTCTTCCCGCTCGGACTTGATCCGAGCTTTCACCCGTGGCGATTTATCGAAAATCTCCTTACTTAGTATCGCTATCGCAGCAGCCAACTGGGGATCGTTGCCTTCCGCCTGATCGCCCGGACCGAGAGAAACTACCACATCCGGCACGGCACCGTTCAGTTCAAGGTCGCGGCCTGTATCCACATCGAACCAACCGCGGAACGGCACCTGCAGTTCACCGATTTCTGGAATCTCCACAGAAACGGTGGATATGACACCTCCATTGGTCTGTTCGCCTACGAGTTTGCCACGCCCGAGCCGCTTGAATGCATGGCAGAAAATCTCCGCATTCGAGAAGGTGTTGCCGTTGCACAGGACGACCATCGGCCCGTCCCATGCGGCGATGACCCTACGATCCACCGGATACCCTCTCTCTCCCCCGCGCGGGATGGTGAAGGCATGCGCAGGCTGGCAGAACATGCCGAGCAGTTCATCCGCCACGCGCCCGCCCGTGTTGTCGCGGAGGTCGAGGATCAACCCGTCCGAATCCAACGATGCCCGGTAGACCTCCACCTCGAGTTCGCGCAGGTCGTCGCTCTTCATCCTGCGGAACGGGAGATAGGCGATATCGTATTCGCCTGCCGCTTGGTGAGCACTATCAACTCTGCCCTCGCGATCCAGTTCTCGCGCCTCTTGGTAGCTGATGGGAATGAGTTCGAGCACCCTGTTTACGCCATCCTTCCCGGCGATCACAATGGGCAACGGGACGCCCTTCGCTCCGTTGAAAAACCTTTCCAGGGGCGATTGCGATACCACATCCCTTCCGCCTATTCTGAGGACGGTTTCACCCGCAAGTGGCGGCGATTTCGCCATGGAAACCGGAGAACCGGGAACGACACCTGCAACCGTCAGATCCCCCTCCCAGCGGTTGCTGAAAATGACCCCGGGGTGCGCCGTCGGTTTCTTCGGCGCAATCGTTGCTGTTTCCAAACCCCACGGTGTGGAGCGAAAGGTCAAATGGGAGACGTTCAGCTCGCCGAGAAGGTGCTCAACCACCCTCTCGAACTGCCGCGAATCCATTGAACCTGCGGCGGCATCCTCATATTTCACGAGCACGGCAGGCCAGTCCTTGCCGTTCATCGTTTCGTCGTAGAAACGTTCGGAAAGCGTCCTCCAGATCCGCCGGAAGCCCAGCTTCATGCGCTTACTGCGATCCTGAATGACGGAAAAACCGAAGCTGAATTCAGCCTCCTTCATTCGTCCCCAGTAAACGTATGGGACACGGTCGATCCTCCAGAACGTAGCACCGTTTTCCGACAGCCCGACAGGAATCCCACGGAAGTTAGCATATTCTGCGACCTCGCCGCCGTCGATGGGTTGGGAATAGACCGTGATATCTTTCGTGTCACGGCTCTGGAACAGCACCGTTTTCGAATCCGCAGTCCACGCCATGCGTATTGGCTCGCTGATGGCGGCATCGATGGCTTTCAGCGACGAGCGTATCACATTGAAATCCTCGACCTCAGGCGTCTTGCCCCCAAGCAGGCGATCCACCGCAAACACCCACATCCGGGCAAGCCCGTCCGGCTCGCGGCGTGCGATGAATACGATCCTGTTCCCGTCCGGAGACCACTTGGGCGAACCCTCAAATGCCGGATGCATTGTGAGGTTCACCGGTTCCACCGCCCCATCTGCCGGGACGATCCAGATATCACGGTTTGAGTGAATGTCCTTGGCCGCCACGACAAGCCACCTTCCATCCGGGGACCAATCGTAGGTCGGCATGTCCCAGCAATGCATCACAGTCTTGCCCCCCATTCCAGATACCGGGGATGTAACAAGATCACCCGTCGCCTCGATCCACGAGACCCTCGATCCATCCGGGCTCAATCTCAGGCTGCGCTTGGAGCGGTCGGAAGCCTTCAGCACCACGACTTCACCCATCGCCATATCCGACCAAGGCACAACGCAGACCTCAGAGTTCAGTCCGTCGTCTCCGAGAAAATAGAGACGTTTTCCATCTTGGGAAAGCTGCGGCTCGCGCTCGTCGCGATCATCGGTTTCCGTGAGGCGCACGGGTTCCTTCGCCCCGCTGCCCATCGCCCAGAGATCGCCTGCTGCTGAGAAGACGACCGATTTACCGTCCTGAGAAAAAGCCACCGAAGAAGTGCCCGTGACCTTCTCCTCGCGGATACAACGATCCGGGAGTTTCTCATCTGTGAAAAGGTGGATCTTTTCCGGACTGCTGCCATCACCCGGTTCGTAACGGTAGATCGCCTGCCCCGCACGGAACACCATAACCTTGCCGTCCCCCGAAAGAGCCGGCGCAACCACGGAATCGTCCCGAAAAAAGGTGAGCTGTTTGCCGGAGCCAGCACCCAGCTGGTGCGAATGGATGTTGAAAGCTCCGGACTCGTTGGAAAGATAGAGAAAGCCTTTTCCGTCCGGCCTCCACTTCGGCGAACGCGCTTCCCATTTTTCGTCGACGATGCTGCGAAACGAATCGTCCGCCATGTCATACAGATGGATCTGCGACGCACGCGAACCCATGTAACCATCCCTGAATGGTTGTTCGCCACCCCGGCAAAATAGGAAGCGTGAACCATCAGAAGAAATCGATACAGAGTGGGACGTTGCATCAAAAAGCATGAGCTCCCGCGCATCCTTGCGCAGGTTCACTTTCAGTAGCCGTGTCGACTTGTAGCCGGAGCATTCCCTCTGCCCCCTCGCGAGCGCATACGCGCCATCCGATGAAACATCTTCCAACGTATAGCCCTCGGTGTTCGCGCTATGCTGCCGTGCGTCGCTGCCATCCATTTTTACCGAATGCACCTGCATCGAACCGGAACGCTCGGACGAGAACACGATCCTCATCCCGTCCGAACTGAACTTCGGATACGAATCGCGAGCCGGATCGGTGGTGATGCGCACCGCCTTGCCTCCCTTGCCGGCTGCGATCCAGATGTCGTTGAGCCACTCGAAAGCCAATGTATTGCCATCACCGGAAAGCGCCGGCCAGGCCATCGCCCGGATCTCCTTTAGCTCCGTCCCTGATACCGAAACGGGAATCAAAAAGGCAAGAGCCAACAGGATTTCACGCATGACCAAGCCAATCCGCCATCATCATTCGCAGCAAGCGGGAACTTCACTACTGTGATTTTTCCAGACTCCAGGCCTTGCCGAGAGCCATTGTCCGGCTAGCCTCGGTGGAGTGAGCGAATTCAATCTTCCGATTTCCCCACCCAGGGCATGGGTGGAAATCGACATCCCCGCCCTGTTGCGGAACCTCTCATATACAAGGGAAGCTTCCGGTTGTGGAGTGATGGCCGTAGTCAAGGCGGGCGCCTACGGGCATGGACTTGAGGAAATCGCAAAAGCCCTCGCGAGCGAAGCCGTCGAGTTCCTGGGCGTCGCAAATATCGGTGAAGCCCGCAGGATCCGCGAGGCCGACGTGGAATCGAGGGTCTACCTGTTGGGGGCGACATGGGAGGACGAACGGGAGGAAATCGTAGCCCGGAATATCACCCCCTGTATCTCGACCGTGGAGGAAGGGATCGCTTTCAACAATATCGCAGGCCGCAGGGGCGTGAAACTTCCTGTGCACATCGCCGTTGACACCGGGATGGGGCGCGGCGGCTTTCTCCCCAACGGAATCGAGGCGAACGTCGCCCTGCTTGAGGATCTCCAGAACCTAAATATCGAGGGTATCGCCTCACACCTTTCCTCGGCAGATGAGGACGAGGGTTTCACCAGACTCCAGATCGCCTCGTTTGAGGAAACTGTCCGCCGGCTCGGAGGATCCGATCGCTTCCGCTGGCGTCACCTTTCCAACAGCAGTGGCATCCTGGGCTATCCACAGGGCTGCTGCAACCTCGCCCGGCCGGGGCTGATGCTCTACGGTGTTTCTCCGTTGCCCGGCCATCAGGAAAAACTGGACAACGTAATGACTCTCAAATCAAGGGTCACCCTGGTGCGCTCTGTCCCCGCTGGCCACTGCATTTCCTACGGGCGCAGTTTCGTCACCACCAAACCCACGAAAATCGCCACCATCGGCATCGGCTACGGCGACGGCTATCCGCGCCAGGTTTCGGGAAAAGCGGCGAATGCATTCATCCGCGGAAAGCGCCATCCCATAGTCGGTAGGGTTACAATGGACCAACTGGTAGTCGCCCTGCCGGATGACACGGATGTGAAAAGCGGCGACGAAGTGGAGCTTTTCGGCTCAAATATCCCCGTCGCGGAAGTCGCGGCGCTTGCTAATACGATCGTATGGGACGTGTTCACCGGCATCACTCCCCGGGTTCAGCGTATCCATCTCAGAACCTCCCCGAAATAAAAAGGCATCCGCCCCACAGAGCGGGGACGGATACCATAAATTTTCCGGGAGGGATCGGGTATCATCCCCAATCGTCGTTGCCACCGCCACCACCGCTGCGGGATTCACCCAGACGTGGTTCTTTCGGCTCGGAAGCATTCACCCGGAGGGCGCCTTGCTGGAAGTCACGCCATCACAATCAAAGCTTTCCGAGACCATGGCGTCAGGGATCCAACGAAGCACACCAGTCCGGATGAATCCCGTCTGACGAATGCGAATCATTCAAATCCACCGATCTTGATAAGATTTCATTTTTAGGAGAAATGATTCTCAACGCACTTCCCCACATCGGAAAACTCACGCATCTCACCCGTCCGCAAGCCCTCACCCGGAATCACCAGGCACGGCACCTGCTCGCGGGTGTGATCGGTACCGCTGTGATAGGGATCATTGCCGTGATCAGCCGTTATGACCACCAGGTCACTCCCGGATATCTTGTCAAGGAACCCGCCAAGCCATGCGTCGAATTCCATGAGGCAACTCGCATAACCTTCAGGATCCCGCCGATGACCGTAAAGCGAATCGAACTCGACGAGGTTGGCAAAAATGAATCGATCCTCCCCTGCCCGCTCCAACCAGAGCTTATCGATCGCCTCCATCCCGCCTGCATTGCCCTTTGTGGGATACGATTCGGATATTCCCTTGCCCGCAAATATATCCGAGATCTTCCCGACACCGATCACCTTGACGCCGTTCTCTCTGAGCCTGTCCATAACCGTCTGCCCCGGTGTAAGGGAATAATCATGACGATTCCCGGTGCGCTCGAAGCTTTCTGCGTCATGACCTAGGAAAGGGCGAGCAATCACCCGCCCGACACGCATTCCCCGTTCATCAAGCAGCGCGCGCGCCGTGCGACATAGATCATAGAGTCTCTCAAGTCCGAAGACTTCTTCATGCGCCGCGATCTGGAGAACACTGTCCGCACTGGTGTAGAGGATAGGGAACGTAGTTCGGACATGCTCCTCCCCGAGCTCCTTCAAGATTTCAGTGCCTGATGCAACCCTGTTGCCGATGAATCCCGTTCCGGCCGCCGTTGCCAAAGCCTCCACAAAATCATCCGGAAACGATTCACAGGTGTAGAACGCATCCTCGATCGGGCATCCCATCATTTCCCAGTGACCCGTCGTCGTGTCCTTTCCTGCGGATTGCTCCGTCAAGCGGAACGCCATCGATCTGTCCCGGATTCCGACCGATGTTTCCCGACCCAGAATCCCGGCCAATCCCAGCGATTCAAGACTCGGGAGATTCAGGCCTGGAATACCGGCATAAAGGTGTCCCAGCGTGTCTGCGCCAAGATCGCCATACTCTGCCGCGTCCGGGGCATCTCCGCAACCAACCGAATCCAGCACAATCACAAGCGCCCTCTTACTCATACCAGACAGATTTTCATAAATACGCTTCGCGTCCACGAAAAAGGGCGAGAGTCACCTCCCGCCCCCTTGAATTTCTGTTTCCGAATCAGATCAATCGGGAAGGTCGAGCGGAGGAAGGACGCCCGGTCCGAGATCGCCACCACCCGTAGTAACAGGGACAGCACCTCCGGCATCTGCGCCGCGGAGCGGACGACCGGTGGCATCAATGATCTGCGCCGTGACGAAGATAATCAGATTGCTCTTGATTCTGTTCTCGCCCTTCGTCTGGAAGAGGCGACCGATAAACGGAATATCGCCAAGGATAGGCACCTTGTCTTCGACGTTCTGCACGTCCTCGCGCATCAGTCCGCCAACAGCAACGGTGTAGCCGTCATAGATGGTGAGGGATGTGTTGACACTACGTTTCGAGAAGACGGGCATCTCGATACGGTTCTCAGTGATGATCGAGTTCACAGCATTACCGAAGATGTCGGTGGAGGGAGATAGGATCGGGCTGCCGTAGTTGATGAAACCTTCGAATTCAACAATCTCGGGAAGGAAACGCAGGTCGATCACGAAATCGTTTGCGCCTATGGTAGGTTCGATCTCAAGCGTGACACCTGTGGCTCTCATCTCGAATGCAGTCGGAGTCGCCGGAGTGGCGATTGCAGGGGGAGGAGCCGCACCAATAATGCCGCCGCCGCCGCCGTTCTGCTGGGGCAGCTCAGGCGGTTCGTATTCGGTCGGGTAAATAAATTCGCGAATGACCTCAATGGTGGCCTTCTGCCCGGAGCGAGCCGTCACGGAAGGAGCCGTCATGAGGTCGGCTCCCTTTTTCTGCGAAAGACCACGCATGATCACCTGCACCTGACCGTCCGAAAAAAGTCCGGTCAGCCCCATAATGCCGGGAGCGACATTGGCCTGCTGGGCGGTGCGTGAGGGGTTGTTGAGAATCGCATTGATACTGTTGCGGTTGACCGCCGCATCACCGCTGCGGAGACCGCCTGTCACGATATTGCTGACCTCACCGGCTCCGGCGGGGATGCCGGGGATCGCGGTACCGTTGATTGGGCTGACAAAATCGGAACCTGTCTTCCGGGTTCCGTTGCCAATCGTTCCACCGGTTCCGAAGACACTATTTGAGAGGGCAAACGGGGTGACGATCCAGTCGAAGCCGAGTTCCTCGTTGTTCTCCTGCGTGATCTCCACGAATTTCGTGGTGATCTTGACCTGTTTCGGCTGGGTGCCCTCGTGCAGTTCCACGAGTTGCTCGATCTTGTCCAACTCAGAAGGGGTGTTCGTGATGAGTAGGGCTCCAGAAGTGCCCAAGGTGGCCGAGCTACCCTCGGAGAACACGATACCCGCATTCCTAAGGAGTTCGATGATAGGAAGTCGCGGCTTGAGTAGCCCGGCACCACCGCCGCCAGTCTCCGCAAATGGATCACTTTCGACAGCAGGACCACCTTCGCCACCGGCGCTCATCGATGCCGAAAAATCAGGTGGAACGCGGAACGTGCGGGTGAAGAGATCTTCTCCGGTTTCAGTCTGCGGGACGAGGGTCACCGCGAAGTCGTCTACCTTGTAGCGGAGATTGGTGGCATCACAAATATACTTAAGGGCAACCGAGAGGGGCACATTGCGAAGACGCAGTTCATTGATGCGGAGCGCACCTGAGTCGCCCCCGCCAAGCAGTGAAGCATCCCCGCCAGCGGCCTCGAGGCCTTCGAAATCTCCACCGCCGAGCGTACTACCCTTTGGGCGGCGGATGACAAAGTTGATGCCCTTTTTGCCTGGATCAAGTTCAAGGGTGTCGAGTTCTGCGGCACGCAGACGAAGGAAGTCGATCGCCTCCTCCACGGTGGTATCCTCAAAATCAATCTTGGGAATCACGATCCTGCGGAGCTTCTCCGTGATGTAGGCGACGCCGTCCGGAACGGCATTACCTTGTCCAAACTCGTTTCCTAAATTCGGGACATCGGCGGGAACCGAGAGTTCCCATGCCTTGTCAACCTGCATCAGCAGCTCGGCACGGGTGTGGTCATAAGCCGCACGGTAATAGTCGATCTTGGAAGCTGCGATCTTCTCCATTCCGCGGCGTGCGGCCTTGTTGTAAGGGTCGATCCGGAGAACTACCTCGTAGTCATTTTTTGCTGCGTCGTATTTACCAAGATCATAGTTCCCCTGGGCCATGTAGAGGCCGCGACGGACTTCATCGATATTCTTGGTGTGCTCATAATTGAGCGCAGGGTTCGTGCGGATCGGATCATCCAAGTAGCCGAGTTCCGCCTTTGCCTCGATATTCTGCGGATCGATATTAGGTGAAAGGACGTTATCGAGAAGATCCCTTGCCTCATCATATTTGCCGACTTTCCTGAACTGCTGGGCGAGCGCGACGCTGGCCTTAGCGAGGTGATCCGTGTAGCTCGCACGGCGATCGGAAAGGGTCGGAGCCATTGGAAGACTGTTGAGCGCGGAGCTGAACTTGTCTACAGCCTGCTGGTAATCGGCCTTGCCGTAGGCTTCGCGACCCTCAATGAAGAGGCGATCTGCTTCGGCGACCGCTTCTTGGCGGCGAATGATCTCGCGCTGGGCCAGGCCGCTCATTCCGGAATATGATGCACCTTCCCCCGCTTGGGAGGAAGAGATCGTAAATGGCATGGTCGCGGCAACGGCCATCAAGGTCGCGACTCTTCGGTTGGAGTGATACATTGGCGTTTTTTGCATAAGGAACGGTCAGGTTTTGGCTATATTTATTGGGTTTGGAAAGCGTTTTTTATGGAAACTCAACAATTCCGGACTTCATGGGGCAATCGAACCCATCTCGCCCTTGGCGAACTCATAGGTCTTCTTGTTTCCAAGCTTGTCCGTCATCTCTATGGTGATCTTATCGGGCGTGACTTCGGTCAGCTTGTAATTCTTGTTCTCTCCACCGGGCGGAAGAGAAAACGTGGTATATTCCTCCACCTTGAACTCCTTGCCGGCGATGCCGAGCGCATCGAGGGTGAGGATGGCAGTGCGGTCGTATTTGTAGTATTTGCGTTCCTCGGCATTCCGAAACGATGCCGGGATCTCATAGAGATCACCGAGCTTGTTCGGCTTCTGATCCTCGATCTTGACGTAGGTCACCTCGGCCTCGGACTTGGTCTTCTCATTCATTTCCTTGCGCTTCTCAGAGCCAACGAGTTTGAAGCGGCCTTTGGCGGCACCTTCCTCGAAGAACATTTTACCCGGCGCAACGGGATTTCCTGCTCCGACCTTGTTTGCCCTCCGGAGACTGTCTTTGTATTTAAAAGTGAATGCCCCACCTTCCGCCTCGAAGCCCGGCCGCAGCAACCATTTGACGGACTCATCACCACCGTAGGTGAGCTTTGAAAGCAAGTTCGGATATTCCCGTGTATCTTTGGGATCTGTCTTGGCGGTGTATTCCTCAAGATTGGAGAATCCGTCCTCGTCTGAGTCCCTTTGCGGAGAATCGCCGAAACCGGGATCGATGCGGTTATCGATCCACCACTGATTCGGAATCGGCTCGTGGACGGGATCATCCGTGATCAGGTCGACAGGCTTGCTGGGGGTTTTCTTATTCACGAAAAGAGCAACCCCGGTGAACAGATCGACAGGCCGACCCTCGTCATCCCCCTTGACCCACTCGCGACCGAGATGGAACGATGCCTTCGCAGTGGAGACAACATCCCCATTCTTCACTGCAGGATCGTTGGATCCGTTACCCTTTGGAACCCCGCTGAAGTCATCTTCGACAGAATTCAGTTTTTGCAAACCCGCAAACACAAGGCCGGCGGCAACAACTGCGCCCGCACCAAGGGCTGCTTTTTCGTAATTTTGGGAAAACCAGGACATGATTGGAAACTTTCGGATTCAGGGGGTTGGGAGCTCCTTGGAAGGCAGGAACATCGAGAGATCAAAGCGCACGAAGACGACCACATCCTCGCTGCCTAGCACCTGAGCAAGGATACGGGAGGAATCCACTTCCTCGAGCTCCGGAGCGCCATCTGCCGCTTCGACAGCAGCTTCGACAGCGGGCTCCTCCACCGGAGCATCGTCCTCACCGGGGAAATTAAAATCACCGAACGGGTTGGCGACGGCGGGTGCCGCAGCGGGCTCATCTCTTTCGAATTTTGCATCGCTGACTTTCGGTGGGACACCCTTCTCGTTGATGATCTTCACGCAGCGGACAACATAATAATAGGCATCCGTCTTTCCGAGGTAGCTGATGAACTGCCGGGCGGAGGCTTCGGAGCCGCGGAAGGTCATCTCGACCGCGAAGTTCCTCGCAACATCATTCGGGTCGTCGGGCTTGAATTTCCCGTTGAGCTCCTCGGGGATCGGCTCGCGATGGATCTTGATGAGTTCGCTTGGACGGGCTTCAGCCAGACCGAGGAGTGCGTGCTTGATGCCGTCCAACTGGTAGCCGAGGACACCCGTCGCACCCTTATTGGCGAGTTTATCGCTGTAGCCCTCGAAGCCGAGGAAGAATTTATCAGGCAACTCGCAACTGGCGGATTCGAGCGCCTTGGAAACCTCCTCACTCGCTTTTTTCAGGCTGTTTGCGAAACCCTGGGGAGAATTATTCTCAATATCACCGGGGCGGTATTTGTCAAACAGGCTGCTGAGCTCGGAGATCGACTCCCGGTATTCGCCGAGCGCCTTGCGCTTGCCGTCCCTGTTTTCGTCCTTCGGATAGAGCGGGATGCTTTCGGAAAGCTGAACCGCCGCGTAGGACTCGTCGAAACCAGCCTTGGCCTCATCGTATTTCGCGCCCCCCTTGGAGGCTAGGAATAACAGCACGCCGCAGACAAGGATGGTGATCCCGGCCAAAGCGGAAACGAAAGGGTTGCTCTTGAGGAAATTCATTAGGTTTTACTGATATGGGATCGGGTCACTTGACGGTCACCGGGCGGGCAAGAGGAAGGATGAGTTCGAACGGGAATGCCAAGTCGCCCTCCTCGTTTGCACCACTGCTGATACTCTTCAGTATCTGCTCGTCACTGAGATCGATCATCTTACCGTTGGCTCCCTTCACCTTAAAGCTGAATGTGGTGGAGTTATCCTTAAGCCGCTGGAGCAGATCGGAAACGATGTTCTGGCCGCGCTCGTTCTTCCTCCAGAAGCCCTTCACACGGATGGCATTGGCCGCTGTCACCACCGGTTTCGGCTTGCCCAGGCCCTGCGGGACGGATGGCGGATTGGAGATCGAACTGTCGTTGCCCTGGCCGCTGTCAAAATTGGATTTCACCACGAAGCTCAACTTGACCCCTTCTCCGGCCTCAGACTTCGGAGGGATCGGATTGTATTCGTAAAGGGGACTCATTTCGGTCATCCACACAGAATCGCTGGCGAATGCGCCCCGGAGTTCGCCCATGAGGTCGAACCAGAACGTGTGATCCGACTCGATCTCGGTGTAGGATTTCGCAACCTCTGACAGCCCCTTCTCCTTCTTGAGGAGACCGCGAATCTGGGACGCTATGGGTGATAGATTTTCCTGGGTCTCCCGCATTGTGCGCTGCCTGTCCTCGCCATTCCCGGCCGCGACGTTCTGGAGCACGGCCCAAACGGCAAATCCCAAGACGAGAAGAGCCGCAGAGGCAATCAGGAACGGCTTGCGGCGGTCCGACGCACGTGAGACCTCCACGGCGGAGGGCACGAGGTCGATGTTGATCGTCGACTTACCGATGCCCCGGAGACCCAGACCGATGAGTTCCCCCATCATGTGCGCCTCGCGCTGGAGCAGATCAGTATCAACACCCTTGGCGATGGAGACCTTACCGATCGGGTTGAAAAATTCGACCGGCAGGTTGAGTTTCTCGGAGAAAAATTCGAGCGTGTAGGGAAGGTTGGCTCCCCCCCCGGCAAGAAGCACTTTTTTCGGAGAATTCCCGCCGTGCTGGCTGCGGTAGTAATTGGTCGTACGGGCGATTTCCGCAGGAAGGCGGGTCAGCGCGTTTCGAATCACCATCGCGAGCGCGGCGAGCGATTCGTCCATCGTCTCGGTGTGGCCTCCGCCCAGGGCAACGAGCCCGTTGGTGATCTTCTGGTGCTCTGCGTCCGGGAAAGAGATGTTGTATTCCTTCGCGATCGCGGAGCTGACCGATGCACCGCCGATGGCGACGCTGCGGGTAAAAAAACGTTGCCCTTCCACGTAGAGCAGGTTGCTCGTCTTCGCGCCAACATCGATGATAAGCGTAGGCTCATCGGGCGTCCCGTAGGCTTCGCGGTAGGCGTTATAGAGTGCCATCGGAGCGACATCGACCTCGACCGTGGACAGTCCGGCGTCATTCACCGTGTCGTTGATCTCATCCAACGCATCCCCTTTGATCGCAACGATGACAACCTCCTTATCATCGCCGCCCTCGATCATTTCGTAGTCCCACACGACCTCGTTGATCGGGAACGGGACGTGTTGCTGCGCCTCGAAGGTGACCAACTGCTCAAGGTTGTCCTCCTGGAGTGGTGGCAGTTTCACGAAACGGGTAAATACCGCCTGTCCGGAAATCGCATAGCGGACTTTCGATTTCGGCACCTTGAGCTTCTCGACGAGATCGTCGATCGCAACCCGGATCTGCGCCTCACGCGATGCCTCGAAAGCGGGATCTGCGATGATCGTATCGGTCTCGTAGCCCTTGAGGATCAGCCCCCCGCTCTTCGATGTTTCGAAGACGGCCATGCTGATGCGTTGGGAGCCTAGGTTGAGTGCGACGGTGGTCTGGGTATCAGCCATGGTGAAGATACGATCTGTTAAACGTTGGGGGTGTATTGAAAAAGGTGGGAGGCGGAAGGCAATCAGCGGCGTTCCTTGAGGATTTCCGCGTAGCGGTCCCACCACATGTGCGCGAAAGGCGTCTCGCTCTTATCGAGAAGAGGCACGGTTTCGCTGCGGGAGATCTTGTCGGAGGCTTTGTTCCACCAACCGGGCTTGCTCTTGCTGGTCTCCTGGGCAACTTTCTCCCCGTTGATGAGGATCTCGTAACCGACCAGATATACGGAATTCTTGCCAGCGCGGTCGGAGCCGGTGATACGCTTCACCGAAGCCGGGGAAAGGTAGACAGAAGTGAAGAGTTCCTCATTGAGCTCGACGTTCACATAGGTGATGTCCTTGGTTAGGAGAAGATAGGCACCCTTCTTGTCGGGATGCTCGACCGCGACATACCATTTCACAAGAACCCGCTCAGCCGTTTTCGAAGGCGGCTCGGGCGACATCTGCACCTTGAAAGACGCCTCGATCTCGAGCCATTCCTTAGGCTTAAATTTCTTATTATTTCCACCGCCGAACTCGGGCGACTTCAGATCATCAAAGTCGGGTTTATCTGCCTCCACCTTGTAAGACTGAGCATCCGCACGCGGAGTCAGAACAAGGGCGAGGGCGGTACAGGTGATAGCGGAGAGGAGGCGGAGTCGGTTATTTTGCATACGCTTCGGGTTTCAAAGGAAAGTAAGGAACAGCATCACGGGTTGACCAGTTAAAAGGAAGCCCGAAGTCAACTTTTTGCGAACATTTAAAACCGATTCACGCACTCCTGCGGACAAGCGGTTGACGAATGCCCACCGGGGGGGCTTGACTACCCGCATGCCACGCGTGCCGTTCCCATTCCCTGATCCCGAATGCATCGTGGTCGGCAGCATCGGTGATGCTGCGGCACTTCGCGAATCCACAACCGCTTCGCTCGCCGGCCAATGCGACATCGCTGAGATCCGGCTCGACATCCTGCACCGGGAATTCAGGGAAAAAGGCACCGCTCTCTGGGAGCACCTGCTACCTTTCCCTCTCCTCTTTACGGCTCGCTGCCACGCCGAGGGTTCGCCCTTCGACCTCGATCTTTCCACCCGCACGGCGATGTTGGAAGCCGTCCTTCCAGACGCATCCCTCATCGATATCGAGGTGCGGCAGGCTTCCTCGATGGCCGGCATCATTTCGGAAATCGTGGCCGAAGGTGTGCCTTGGGTCGCTTCGTATCACGATTTCGAACAATTACCTTCAAGTCAGAAGCTGGCCACCCATGCGGAGATCGCAAGGGAGGCGGGAGCCTCCGCTTTCAAGGCCGCCGCAAGGCTGCGGACGATGGACGATCTCACCGCACTCGCCCATTTCCAGATGAGCGAAAAGGGAATCCCTCTCGCCACGATGGGAATGGGTGTGCTCGCACCCGTTTCACGGCTGCTCTGCGCACAGGCGGGAAGCGTCCTCAACTACGGCTTTATCGGCGAGACCGCAACCGCTCCGGGTCAATGGTCCGCAAGGCAGCTCAGGGAAAGTATCCGTTCGCTCAGCCCATTCCGCTGAAAGACAAACCAACATGCAACCTTACCTAACCCTCGACACCCTGAAACATGCATGCACCGGGCCAAAGCCCGCGAGGCTCGCCGTGCTGGGGTTCCCTGTTTCGCACTCCGCCTCGCCACAACTCCACCAACCCGCACTGGACGCATTCGGAATCGGTGCGACATACGTTCGGTTGGAAGTGAATCCGGGGGAAATCAGTGAAGCTTTCTCCACCATGAAAGAGCTCGATTTCATCGGCTGCAACGTCACCGTTCCACACAAGTTCGAGGCAATGGAATACTGCGACACGGTTTCCGAACAGGCGCGCTTGCTCGGTGCCGTCAACACCGTCGTCTTCGGGGAAAGCGGAACCACCGGGCACAACACCGACGGCCCAGGCTTCGAGCAGGCCATCCGGGGAGCCTTCGGATTCCTTCCAGGCGAAGTCCACACCCTCATCCTGGGGGCAGGCGGCGGCGCCGGACAGGCGATCGCCACCCAGTGCGCCCTTGCAAAACCCGCGCGACTCACCCTTGTAAACCGCAGCGTCGGAAAGATCGAATCCCTTGCGGAAAAATTGCGGGGCATATCCCCAACCACCGAGATCATCACGCTATCGTTTTCGGACCCCGATCTCGTTTCACGATGCCGCTCCGCCGATCTCGTTGTACAAACAACATCTCTCGGGCTGAAGGCAGGCGACCCTCCGGTGATAGGCGAAGACTGCATGACACCGGTGCAGTGCGCATATGACACCATCTACGAACCGGCGGAAACGGCGTTCCTCGCAGCGGCTAAGAGGATCGGTTGCAGGACTGACAATGGCATGAGCCTGCTTATCCATCAGGGTGAGATCGCATTCCGCCATTGGTTCCCCGGAACAACCCCCCTGCCCCACATGCAGGCTGCGATGGGGAGATAAAGCCGCAGGGTTTCAGAACCCTCCGAACAGATCGTCTTTCAGTTCATCAAGGTTGAACCCGGGCACCTCGCTGGTCATCCAATGGCATGCGATTATCTTCTCGATATCGAAACTCCTAACACCGCCCAACTCACCCCGTTTCACGCGAACCCTCACCCGGATCAGCCCTTCGGGCTCCATGGCTTTCATCGATCGGCCAAAAAGGAGTTCCCCATCTTGCCTCGCGTTGAATGCTGCCTCGAGCAACAGGCCTTCGTCGCTGCGTCGAGCGACCACAAATTCCGGCGAGGAAACACCGGTTTTCGATGGCTTCCCGAACTCTGGTGAAAGCAATACGAAGCGCAGCCGGGAGCCGCGACGCTCTGCTTCGTCGCCGCTGGAGACCATCCTAGCAAGCAGCCGGAACTCAGCCTCATCCGAGCCCTCGCCGGCGAGGAACAGAGCCCAAGGATATTCGCTGTAACGCGAAAAGTGATCCCAATCGAGCATCCAGGTACCTGACCCGCGACGGAAAACGGCATCGAATTCCGCGCCGTCATCACCTTCCTTCCAACGGGTTTCAACAACCCATTCGTCACCAGCCTTGACCGGCTCTTGCCCGATTCTCCTGATCCGCTTCACATCAACACGGGGAAGCGGGTTCGACTGGTAGAAAACCGCCATCTTGCCGGCGGTTGCGATGGGATCCGCTACAAACTGGTTCCGGTTCTCCGGGGTCCCCGCCGTGAGGAATCCTGCGAGCGTCTTGTGGCACTGCGGGAGCGCTCGACTGAGAAGGGCGACCCTTTCGTCGGCCATCGTTCCCTCCGCCATATTCGCATCACCCAGGTTTCTATTTTCCTTTTCCTTATCCAACTCCGAGTAGTGATGGTGCAACCAGACCGCCGCGCTCATGAGCAACGACCATGCGACCACAACCCGCATCATGAGGTTTTTCCTACTCTTCTTCCTGACGGTACGCTGCCCCCCTTCGTCGAGAGCTTCACCCCTGTTCTCAAACGCGGAGAATGATTGCTTTTTCGCCTCCTCCTTGTCGCCGGCCACGGGCCAAATGCCAATCGTAGGTTTCTGACTGCAAACACCACAAACCCGGTCATCCGAATGTCCGGCCGACTCCTCAAAAAGCGAACCGCATCGTCCGCAATGATACCAAGAATTACTCATACTTTCATTTGCACCCGTCATTCATCAAGCCAGTTCAGGCTTACGAGATCTTCAATCAGCCACTGGTTCGACAGTGATTCTTCTTCACCCAGCCCAAGACGGAGGATGACCTGGATCTCGCTTTGCGATTCACCGATGATCTGGCTCGGCAGGAACAACTTCTGTAATTTCTGGTCGAGTTCGCTGGCCTTGGCGACATACCCCCATAGATTCAGCTTCCTCTCGGGCGACATGACCCTGAAGGATCGGTATCTTTCCTCCGGAAATGCGAAGGTGTAAAAATCCGCCAACGAGAGCAAAGTCCGAACCTCGCTGGCATCACCCTCGCCTTTCTTTAAATCGCCGAAATCCGCTGAAGCGTAGCTTATCGTCGCCTTCCAGTCCAATTTTAATCCGTCTGCGGACTCCCGGAAGAATGCGCTGAAATTCGTGAAATCACTCAGAAGCCCATCGAGTATTGCGTAGCGGGTTCCGTCTTGATCCTGAACCGTCCAGACCGAATCATCTCCCGGCATCCATCCTGACTTCATGCCGAGGGGCTTCCATTTGCCTACGATCAATTCCCGGTTCCTTTCTGGCTCGTAGACGATCGCCATGAGTTCGTCCGCTGTTTTTGCAGAGGCGAAGGTGGCGAAAATCGATTTTGCCTCGTCCTGGCTGTTATTAAGAATCTCGAGGCTCTTGAGATCATCGCTGTCATCCTGCACCTCCACTTCGGCTGGCGCAAGCTGGCTGTAGAAAGACTGATCCCTGCGGTTGCCCTTGCCATCGGGCGTTTGACTAAGAACCACCGCTAGGACAACGAGCCCCAGCACCCCGATACCGGTCAGTATCATCCACTTCACCGATCCAGTAGCCGCTTTTTCTCCCCAATCGCCGCGCTCACCACGGACAAACCGGCGACGCTGCCGCCCGATTTCATTGTCATCGTCGTCACTGGCGATGGACCCAACCTTGGGAGTCTGCCGATGAGGGCGACCCGCAAGCGGATCGTTCTCCGGATCGATCTCGTGGACACGCAAGCGCTTGCCATCCTTCGCCAGCGGCAGCTCAATCCTCGCCTCGATCGGTTCATTTTCAGGGGCGTTACCTATGCCAGTCGCAGGCTTCTTGGCTACATCGGCTTTTCTCGATTTTCCATAAACCTTGCGCTTGCGCTTACCTTCCGGCTCCTCGGACTTATCACCATTGACCTGATCCCCTTTTGCTTGATCCGAACCGTCCTTTGACTTGAGGGGGTTATACCTGCCCTCTTGCTCGAGTTTCAGCGTCGGCGTATGGCGGTTCACCTGGGCGGACCTCTGCTCCTTTTTCGGAGGGAGCCCGCGATCCACCCTCTTGGGCGGCAAGCCCATTCTCGTCATCTCGGAAGCGTCGTCAAGATCATCCCAATCATCCCCGTCGGAGATCGGGGGGACGTGGTTGTTGGGATCGTCGTGGTCGTGGTCCATACAGGCTTTCTATTCGGGGAGGGTATTATCTAACTTCAATCTCCGTCTCATGCAGGCCGTTGGAATCACGGAATAACTTCCATCAGTAGCCGGATGCGAGACGGGACACCAGATTCCGGGCGGCTCGCTCGAAAGCGTCTGGAAGCGCATTCCTTCGGGCGGTCTGTAAGTTCGAATCTACGAAAAAGCTGCTCTGTCCCTGGCTTGATCCACTGGCGAGAACCTTTGTCGGATCCTTCGCATCGCGCAGCACCCAATCAATCCGAACTTCGTTGGTCAACTCCTCAGCAAGCAGGGAATCCAGTCTCGAACTCCGCAAGGTGGAGTATGAAATGCCCTGCAGCTTCCCCTCAAGCACCGCATCCGCACTGCTCCTGCTCGAGAGCTTGTACGTGCCGTCCTGGACAAAGGCGGCGGCCACTGCCGATGTTGCGAGCGCCTCTGCCCTGGGCTCAAGAGTTGCATTGGTGAACATGGGAACGGCAACCGATTTGACGTTCGTCAACGAAGGCGGCTTGGCTCCACCGAGCCCATATCCCGCGCAAGAGACGAAGGACATGGCTATCAGGGCAAGAAGTGCGTGTTTCATTTCAGGAATCGGGTCGGTGATCAATCACTCGCCAAGCTCTTTGAGGCGCGCCTTTGCCTTGTCATGTGCCGCACCAGAACTCGATTTTTTCATAACATCTCTGTAATAAACCTTGGCCGATTCCGCCTGGCCGGACCGGTCGTAGAACTCGGCAATCCCCAGGGAGCGATCCAGATCCTTGCTCTTGAGAGTAGCAATGAGCCGCCGTGCCTCCGCGTTTTTCGCATGGCCCGGATATTGGACGAGATAATCACGGAACGCTTCGTCGGCAAGATCCAGTGTCGATTGGTTCCGGTTTCCGCCCTCCGCCTCTTCCATCAGCACCACTCCGACCCGGAACAGGGCTTCGGCAGCATACTTACTATTCGGCTGATCACGAACGAGCTTCCGGTATGCATTGATGGCCTTCCTGTTTTCCTTCTCCGAATGGTATAGTTCCGCGATCTTGAACTGCGCCATGGCCGATGTCGCGGAGCGCGGAGCGTTGTCGCGGACTTTCTCAAGCATCACGACAATCTTCACCGAGGGCAGCTTTGTCTTCAACCCGATAAAGGGGATGCCCGCGAAACCTGTTTTCACCCTGCCGTCTGCGGCGTCATGCGCCATTTGAGCCTGCCGATCCAGAGCCTTCGAATAGAGGCCGCTACCTTGAAACCGCATAATGAATTCTTGATAGGCATCGAACGATTTCAGGATATCGCCGTTCTGCTCGAGCAACTCCGCCTGCCGGAATCTCGCCTGTGCGGCCGATGGAGCGAAGGGATACTTGTCCGCAACCAGCTTGTATTTCTTGATCGCGGAGGAAGCCTTGCCCGCGTCATCGGCGGCTTTGGCCTTCTGATACATCGCCTCGCCCTCGGCGGAGGCGGCGTTGTTGTTCCCGGCGAGGAGCTGAAGGTGGTCTTTGTCGCCACATGAAACAGTCACCAAAACTCCTGAAAGAATGGCCAATGCTAGGGGAATACGCTTCGTCATGCCGCGAACATAGGAAGTTTGACGCAGGGTGAAAGCGGAAATTGCAAGAGTTGCGTTCCGTATCAAATCGAAGCTCATTGCTTGCCGAGTTCCGAGGATCTCGCGGCAGCGGCGGCAACAGCCTCGATGAGCGCAGAACGGACGTTGTTTCTCTCCAGAACGGCAACCCCCGTAATCGTTGTCCCTCCCGGGGATGTGACCATATCCTTGAGCACCGCCGGGTGATTGCCCGTCTGCAAAACCATCTCTGCTGCGCCGCTGACCGTCTGTGCGGCGAGTTGCAACGCCTCCGCCCTGGGCAAGCCCGCACGGACACCACCATCAGTCATCGCCTCAATGATGAGGTAGATGTAGGCTGGACCGCTTCCCGATAGGCCCGTCACCGCATCCATGAGTTTCTCAGGCAAATTAATCGCCATTCCGACCGCTCCGAGCAGCGAGCGCACCGTCTCCTCGTCCCCCTCCACACAACGCCCGCCGAGGCAATATGCGGCAGCTCCCTTGCCCACCAGCGACGGGGTGTTGGGCATCGTGCGGATCACCCGCACGGCTTCCGGCGTATGCTTCTCCAAATCCAAAATCGTGACT
>CAJQKQ010000018.1 GCA_905478925.1 uncultured Verrucomicrobiales bacterium | reverse complement strand
ATTCTGCGGTTAGGTGTCTTCTTTTTCGTTTCATGTTTCTGGTCTCTTTTCGGGGATTTGCCCCCTCAAAGACCAGCTCATTTCATCAATAAGACTCTGGCTCCGTTTTGCGGGACCACTTCAATCCTAACAACACGACAGCACAAGGGTTAGCCCCCAATTGCTCTTTTTACAAGATTGCTAGGAATTTGGCGAAATGCAGAGAGCTCGAAACATGGATCAGCATAAAATTCTGAGCCACTTTGTCAAGAATCATCCTTCCAGTATGTGTGTTTGGAACTCGCCGGGCGGCGTCATCTGTATACGAGCCAACCCGTGACACTAGGAAACCTAAAGAGGAAAATGATCCGCAGACATGTTTCGCAGAAGCCTTGTCGAAGGATGATGTTTAGCAGCAATGGCTATGCTTCCGTCTGGAATCTGAGAATGGGGAAAAGGGCGGTAGAGACACACCTATGGATGAAGGGGAATCTTTCTTCCGATTGGATGTTTAAAACCCCGGCGCGAATAATTTTTCTGTCCCTTTGAATGCATCACGCTACAAATAAACTATGAAACAATTACTCTTCATTCATGGCTGGAGTGTCACTAACACCGACACCTATGGAGCTTTACCTGCACGCCTCGCTGCTGAGACGGGGGTAACGGTACAGCATTTGCATCTGGGAAAATACATTAGCTTTCACGATGAAGTGCGAGTTCAAGACATCGCCTGTGCGTTAGAGGCAGCGATAAAAAGAGAGATTCACCTTGAGTTCGGAGAACGCTTCGCGGTGATCACCCATTCAACTGGCGGCCCGGTGGTAAGGGCGTGGTGGGATCATTTCTACTCTGAAAATGACCGGGAGTGCCCGATGAGTCATGTCATTCACCTTGCTGCGGCCCAGTTCGGATCAGCCTTGGCCAAGTTAGGAAAGGCTAGGATCTCGCGAATCAAGGGCATTTTCCAGGGCGTCGAACCCGGCGAGAAGGTCCTCGATTGGCTCGAGCTTGGAAGTCCTGAGGCGTGGACGTTGAATCAACGCTGGGTCAACAAGCGCGGGGTTACCTCGGGAGACGCGCCAGTCTTCAGTTTCTCGCTCGTGGGCCAGCAAATCGACCGCAAATTTTATGATAATCTTAATTCCTACACTGGAGAGATAGGCTCCGATGGGGTGGTTCGAGCGGCGGCGAGTAATCTCAACACTACGGCTGTGCGCCTCGAGCAAAGGATGCCGACCTCGAACCAGCTTAAAAAGGGAATCGCATCGGCGCTGTCGATGAACCATTCAAGTGTGATTGAGTCGGAACGAGTGCCTTTCCGTCTTGTGCCCGGTACGTCCCATTCAGGCAAGGACATGGGTATCATGAGAAGCGTCAAAAAAACTGGTCCGGTTGCTGAAGTGGTGAAGCTCGTCACCCGCTGCTTGGACGTCGACACCGAAGCCAATTATCGGACTCTGGCTGACCGGTTTGTCACAGAGAACGAGAAATTGGTGAAGACAGAGCGGCTTGAGATCGAAGATCATTTTCTCCTCCGTGATCGCTACTTTTTCCATGACCCATGTTCGATGGTGATCGTACGTGTCACCGATGATCACGGTTATACCCCACAGGATCTGCGTATTCTATTCACTGGCAAGGGAGGCTTACAAGGTGACCCAAACAAGCTGCCCGAGGGTTTTGTAATGGATAGCCAGCGGAACTCTCTCCATCCGGGAACGATCACGTTCTTCCTTAACCACGAGATCATCCACGGTTGCGAGGCCGTAAAGCGAGGGAGTAAGACCTATCGTCAGAAAATCTCAGGAATCACAGACCTCGGCATGACCGTTGAAGCTTTCCCCAATGAAGGGTTTGCGCATTATCACCCAGCCTACGTGAAACCAAACCCCGAGATTCTGAGATCCGTCATCAAACCTCATTCGACGGTGATGATCGACGTCGTTTTGAAACGCATCGTTCATCGCAACACCATGGCAATCACCAAAAATTTAGCCCCTGCATCGTTCAAGTCCACAAAACCCGGGGCCGCTTTGTAGCACCATAAAAATCCGATCTCTGCGTCAAAGCAGATAGCCCCCGTTGCCAAACTTCATCGCCTGCAGATGGTCAAAGCATCGTCCAACCGTGGCGAAGTAGCTCCCCGAGCACGTCTCGGGTTAGGAATCTTACCAACGGGCGGGATGGGTGTAGCTCAGTGGCGCTGGTAAAAAATCCTAGAGGTCAGGTGTTTCATTGAAACGTTTTTCTGACTCTGGAGCTAGATCTGGCACCCATTTCGCCAGTCGAATCTCGGTAATTTGTTTCAATGCGACACCTGACACCGAACACTCTTTGCATCCCTGAAAATGCTATCCGAAGACCCACCCGGCAAGAAAATGTTGCGATGCAGCTCCTGACCCCATTTATAGATTTTGGTTTAAAGTTTCAGAGGCTCTTCATGTGGAAAAACAACCTGTCTTAGCAGGGTTCTGCGCTTTTCCCAATCAGGCATGCAGCGGGTGAGGAGTTGATAGAATCGTGGGGAATGGTTGTGGTGTATGAGGTGGCAGAGTTCGTGCATGATGACGTATTCGATGCAGTGAACCGGGGCAAGGATGAGCTTCAGGTTAAGGATGATCCGACCAGCGGCGGTGCAGCTGCCCCAGCGGGTCCGCATGTTTCGGATTGTGATTGGAGGGGCTTCCACTCCGTGGCGGCGAGCGATGGTCATGCAGCTTGCGAGATAGCGGCGGAAGATGTTTTCTGCCCGTGCACGATACCAATCATCAAGCCCGGCCTTTATCTCGATGGTGTCGCTCTTCAGGGGGACAGTGACATGGAGGAATCTGCCCCGAAGCATGGCTGGTGCTTTCTCGCCCTTCAGAACCTTGAGGCGGTACTGCCTTCCCAGGTAAACAAAGGTCTCACCGCTGATGAACTTATGGGGCGTCGGAAGGGGATGGAATTCCTCGAACTCACTGAGTTGCCGGATGATCCACCGGGCTTTTGAGTGGACCGCTTCAAGGACCTCATCCTCGGAGAATTTTCTTGGTGCATCCGCCACGATACCGAGGTTCGGCTTCACCACGATGCGCAGGCGCTTTCGGTCGGAGAATTGGAGCTGGTAGGGTATCCTACGCTCTCCATAAACGAGGACTTGCTTTACCTCTTCAGTCTTCATTGGCGATGGTGATCTCAATGCATTTGTCGATCAGCTTATCCTGAGCTTCTAGGGGGATCTCCAAGTCCATCTCCTCGATGATCTCGAAGAAGATGTCGTCGATCTCGTTCCGCATCCTGTTGAGAGCATCGGGATTGTCCCGAAAGTCGCGGATCTTGTGCTCGCCGAGGCGTTTCTGGATCTCCATGGCGATGCGAATCGCGGCCTTGGGCTGGGCGTTGTATTCCCGAACCTCCTCCCGCACGACGCCGTAGTAGCGCCGCGCTATGTCCCGGGTAGCGAGTTCCTCAGGGATACTGTCATCGGTGTGGTTGGCCACCTTGGCCGCGATTTCTTTGATCTTCTCCAGCGCCTCAATGGCCTCCATCCGCTTCTGCTCGAGCGCCTCAAGTACGTCGCGTAGCATCTTGGAGAACTTGGTATAGAACGCCGGATCTTTCTCCATCTCCTTCTCGATCGTCCGCTGCGTGGCAGAGGCGATCATATCGGCTTTTGCCTCGGTGCTCTTTCCCTGGTCGTCGAGCACCTCCTGCCGTTCCTTGGCATCGAAGAGGTTAATCGGGTCGCAGAGCTTCACGATCTCCCCGGCACTTACATGGGTATCTAGCAGCTTCTGGATCTTGGGCTCGTACTCCGAGAAAACGATACGCTCCTGGAAGCGGATCGATACCTCGGCCCGCAGGTTGGCGAAGAATTTCAGATCCGCCTTATAGCGCTGGATCGTTTTCTCCGGCGTGTTGGTCAGGAAGGTGGTTGACGACAGCGCCATCGACAGCGTCCGGGCAAACTGGCTGAAGCGGTCGTAGAAGCGGTTGCGCTTCTCCTCGTCCCGCAGGCTCTGGGCAAACACTTCTGGGTCGGTGTTCCCTTTCAGGGCCGCGAAGAGTTCCCACAGATCGGAATGGTATTGCGGCAGCTTGGCTGCTTCCTCTTCGACCTTGTGAACCGTCTCGGCCAGATCCGATTCATCGAAGTCGGCGAGTTTGGAATAGAAATCGATGGCCTCGTCCAGCTCCTCGATCACTCCACTGTAGTCGAGGATCAGGCCGTATTCCTTGCCATCGAAGAGCCGGTTCACTCGGGCGATAGCCTGGAGTAAGGTATGCCCCTTCAGGGTCCGGGCGAGGTAGAGGACCGTGTTACAGGGTGCGTCGAAGCCGGTGAGCAGCTTGTCCACCACGATGATGATCTCCGGCTCATCACCCTTCTTGAAGGCGTTGATCAGCTGCTTGTTGTATTTATCCGGAGACCCATAGCGATCCATCATCTGATTCCAAAAGGCCTTCTCGTTCTGAGAGACTTCCTTCTTCTTCCCGTCCTCACCTTCGGCGGTGTTCGGCCCGGACATCAGGATCTCTGTGCCGACCTGACCGAACTCATCGAAGCAGCTCTTGTAGAGGAGGGCCGTGGCTTTGTCTGGCGCCACGAGCTGCCCCTTCATACGGGTTCCCTGGTAGGTCATGGCATAGTGCAGGGAGACATCCCACGCGATCATGCGGACCTTTTGCTCGGTCTTGTTCAGCTGCTTCTCCGAGGAAAACTTGCGCTTCAGGTCCGCCTGCTGTTTCTCGGTCAGTCCAAGTGTCAGCTTCTCGAACCAGCTGTCGATGGGGCCTTGATCGATATCCTGAGGAACGTGCCGGGCCTCATAGAGAAGCGGCGTCACCGCTCCATCTGCCACCGCTTGTGAAATGGTATAAGGCGGCGTGAAGAGGGCACCGAACTTGGCGAAGGTATTCTTTTTCGCATCCTTCGCCAGCGGGGTTCCGGTGAAGGCGATGAAGCAGGCTCCCTTGAGCGCCATCTTCATCCGGGCGTGATGCTCCGAGTAGTTGCTCCGATGCCCTTCGTCGACCAATACAAACGTGTCGCGGGTCGCTTCCTTGAGGTTCCGATTCTTCGCCGCCGCCTCGAACTTGTGGATCAGCGTCGTCACCACGTGCGCCTTGTCGTCGGTGAGCAGCTTGACCAGGTGCTCGCCCGTGCTCGCCTGTTCGGGCTCCAGACCACAGGCGCGGAAGGTGCCGCAGATCTGGTCGTCGAGATCGATCCGGTCGGTCACAAGGATGATTTTTGGCGTGAGAATGTCCGGGGCGAGTGCCAGGGCCTTGGCCAGCATCACCATCGTGAGGGACTTTCCGCTGCCCTGGGTGTGCCAGACCACGCCGCCGGCCCGGGGCTCGGCCGACTCACCGTCGCGGATCCGCTTGAGGATGTCCGCCACCGCAAAGAACTGCTGGTAGCGGGCGATCTTCTTGGTGCCATTATCGAAGACGATGTTCTGGTAGGTCAGCTGCAGCAGGCGCTCCGGCCGGCACAGGGCGTAGAGGGCGCGATCCTGTTCATAGATTGCCCGTCCCCCATTATGGAGCTTCAGGAACTCCGCCGCTTCTTGTCGGAAGGGTGCGGTCAGCAGAGGGGAATCCTCGGCCACGGGGCGGCCGATCAGTTCACCGACTGGCTCGTCCAATCCCTCTTCCCTCCACACGGTCCAAAACTTCCGCGGCGTGCCGGTGGTGCCGTATTCCGCCTTGTCCCGGGCGAGGGCGAGGAGGAGCTGCGAGTAGAGGAAGACCTGCGGGATGCCATCCTTCTGTTGGTATCCACGCAGCTGGGCGATAGCCTCTTCGATCGGCTGCTTCTTGGGGTCTTGGTAGGCGCTGCGCTTGCACTCGATCACCACCAAGGGAACGCCGTTGACGTAGAGAACGATGTCCGGGATGTAGTGCTTCTGCAGGCCGACGCGCTCCACCCTGAACTCGGCGGTGCAGTGGTAGCGGTTGTTCTTCGGGGTCTTCCAGTCGATGTAGTTGATGGAAAAGCTCTTGGTGTCGCCATCCACCGTCTGCGGCACGCTGGTGCCGAGGCAGAGCAAGTCGTAGGCCTCCTCATTCTGGTGGATTGCCCCGGTGGCGCGGAAAGCCTTCAGCGCTTGCACCGCGTTGGCGATGGCGTTCTCGGTGAAGACGTGCTCACTCCCCTTGAAGGTGTAGCGCCCGTTGCCGCGGATGAAGTCGACGAGG
This sequence comes from uncultured Verrucomicrobiales bacterium, assembly GCA_905478925.1. GTDB lineage: Bacteria > Verrucomicrobiota > Verrucomicrobiia > Verrucomicrobiales > Akkermansiaceae > Luteolibacter. The sequence goes on along the minus strand of CAJQKQ010000018.1, from coordinate 46,107 downwards.
ATCGGCCCGAGAATGGCCGAGCCCAGCCGGTCGCCGCGCAGCTGGTTGCACTCACTCGGCGGCAGGTATTCCCAGCCCAGCTCGGTGAGCAACTGCAAGGCTGGGAGCTGGCTCTGCACTTTTTCGAGGTAGCTCGGGGTCTGGTAAGGCGTGGACTCTTCGGACATGGTAAATTGGATTGGGCTTGCAAAATCTGCGACCTGAGCGATTCTTTCAGTGGCCTGCGGGCACTGAAAGTCGTCTCCATGGCGTCGCTTCCTCGGAAGCTTAGGTGTTTGGTGGGCCTATTTTATTTTCTGCGGTGAGTGGATTGTTGCGCCCGTAGTAGTTCTGGGAGCCCTTGTATTTTTCAGAATCGTAGAGATCGACGACGAGTCGAATTTGCTTTTGAAGGTAATCGTAGTAGCGGGTCTCACCCTTCTCGAAAACACGCTGAACTGACCAGCATAGGTAGTCCGCGACGTTGAGAAGAGGTTCGGTGCGCGGAGTCTGGATGTTGAAGACGACGCGGGCTTGCAGATCGCTTCCCCATTTCTTCGCCGCCCGCTCCAGAGCAATCTCCAGGGCACGATTCAAAATCTTTTCCCGAGTAGATGATCCACGCTGGGCAATGTTCAACACCAGCGTTCCGGGCCGCTTGACTCGCGGTTTGATTAGATGGGAGAGAATATCGGCGTAGAACTCGTCCTCGTGTCCATGGTGACGAGCCTCGAACATGGCCGGGATCTTCCGTGCCATCACCACTTCCGCTTCGCACTTCAGCTCCCGAAGGTAGCGCAGGAAGACCAAGCGGACATCGGGAGTATCTTTGCAGGCGTGGAAGAAAAAACCGCCTGAGTCGATCCTCTTCTGCACGCTGGGGATGGTGCTCAGGAGTCCGTCAGCTTCCACTTCCTGTTGAAGCTGATCCACCCTCCGGCGAACCTCGTCAATCGGCTCATTCAGCTTCAGGAGCCCGATTCCGAACCCATTCGATACCCCTTCCTGACCAAGGATCAGCTTGCGTTTTGATCCGTAGAAGGTAGTGTCCCCGACTTCATCGATGAAACGATGGTGGGTCTTCGACTTTACAGTGGTGGGTTCCTCAGACATGATTCGTTGGGGTCAGACCTTCACGCGGATCTGGCCGGTGAGGAGTTTCTGCATGAGGGCTTTCTTCTGTTGCTTGAGAGCGGCCAGCTTTAGGTCCAGAGCGGACCCTTCGTCTTCGCAGGTCTTGAGAATCTCCGAAATCCGCTCCTGTTCTTCGATTGTCGGAGGGATCTCGATAGTCTTCTTGAGGAAGTCCTTGAGATTGAAAGTCATCTTCTCGATCACGACGCCGTAGCTGGAAATGAAGGTCAGGTGATAAAGCCATTTGGTCCGAGACAGGTAGTCAAAGAACGGCATGTGGATCGGAGCGTCATCCTTCGATACGAGGGTGATGTAGCTTCCTGATACATGACCACCATCGAATTCGGGCGGCGTCATGGCCATCGCGCCGTGGACCACCTGCATTTTGGAGATGAGAAAATCTCTGGTGTGCGTGGTATTCATCACTTTCGTAAGGATATCCTTGCCGTGTAGAGCGGCGCGAAAGAACAGACCGCCAGAGCGGCGACGGACACTGATCAAGTTGTAGAGCTCCTCGTCGTCCCACACAACCGGGCGGCTCACCTCTTTGAAAAGATCGCCGATTTCCACCTCCATCCACTCCCCTTTAAACCCCGGCAGGCGTTTCTCGCCGCTGAGGAGTTGCTGCATGAGGGCTTTTTTCTGCTGCTTCTTGGCTTCGATCAGCGCGCCCGTCTTTTCAATCGCCTCGTCGCAGGTCGAGAGGATCTCTGCGATTTTTTTCTGCTCAAGGCACGAAGGGAGTATGATCCAAAAACGCCGAAGATCTCGCCAGTAGATTGCTGCTACACTTGTTGTTCCAATCGCAAAGGCGCGTAGTTGCCGGAGCGCATACTCAGTATTGAATGCTCTACAAGCGAACTCCGTCGAGCCAAGGAAGGTCTCATCAAAAGTAACTCGAAGAATATTCGAGTTGAATACAGCGGCGCCCAGTTCTCCTCGCCACAAACATGTTTTCCCAACCAATGAAAGAGTGTTTCTTGTATTGAAAAGGAAGTCGCCCTGTTTGAGAAAATCGCGCCCTGCAGGTTCGCAAGTAGGATCTAACCGTTCGAGCTTACTGAGGACAATGCTCCCACGGCCCATGTTCCCCATCTTTATCAGGGGCGTCCCGGTTCCGATTAGAGATCCAGTATAGTTGCCTCCCAGTTGGGTCGACAGTGTTGTATCGAGCAGCTGCATGGCTTGCCACTCCTCGGGAATCCACCCCACCTTCGTCTCCTTGTATCCAACTCTGTCTGCGTTCGGGGCGCTCATGACTTGAATCCAAGTTCCTCCAAGTAGCTGTCCACCTTCGCCTCGACCTTTGCCAGGTCCTTGTTTATGCGGACGATATCCTTCTGCACTTCCTCCATGTCGATCTCCGGCTCGGGCTCAAAGGTGTCGACGTACCGAGGGATGTTGAGGTTGAAGTCGTTTTCCTCGATCTCCTCGAAGCTCGCGAGGTGGGAGTATTTGTCGATGACCGTCCGGGTGCGGAAGGTCTCGACGATCTTGTCCATATCCTGCGGGCGCAGCCGGTTCTGGTTGGTGCCCTGCTCGAACTCGCGGGAGGCATCGATGAAGAAGACGTCCTCCTTCGCCCCGGCGGGGCGGCTCTTGTCGAAGATCACGAGAGCAGCCGGGATGCCTGCCCCGTAGAACAGGTTGCTCGGCAGACCAACCACCCCGGCGAGGTAGTTCTGTTCGATCATGTGTTGGCGGATCTTGCCCTCCTGCCCGCCGCGGAAGAGGACGCCGTGTGGGACGACCACGCCGACGCGCCCCTTGCTCTCGAGGGCGGTGGCGATCATGTGACTGATGAAGGCCCAGTCTCCCTTGCTCTTCGGGGGGATGCCGGCATGGAAGCGGTCGTATTGGTCGCCGGCCGCCATCTCTTGCCCCCACTTGTCGAGGCTGAAGGGCGGATTGGCGATGACGACGTCGAACTTCATCAGTGCGTCGTTCTCGACCAGCTGAGGGTGGCGGATGGTGTCCTCCCACTCGATGCGGGCAGCATCGACTTCGTGCAGGAACATGTTCATTTTGCACAGCGCCCAGGTGCTGCCGTTCATCTCCTGGCCAAACAGGGAGAAGTCCTTTGTGCCGACCTGCTTCGAGGCCTTGATGAGCAGCGAACCCGATCCGCAGCTGGGATCGCAGATCCGGTCGCCGTCCTGAGGCGCGACCAAACGGGCGAGCGTCTCGGAGACCTCCGCCGGGGTGTAGAACTCACCAGCCTTCTTCCCGGCCTGCGCCGCGAAACGTCCGATGAGGTATTCGTAGACGTCCCCGACGATGTCCATGTGGCCGACGCGCTCGGGCCGTAGATCGAGATTCTTGTTCGCGAAGTCCTCCAGCACCGTCTTGAGCCGCTGGTTGCGCTGACGGGTCTTGCCGAGGTTGGACTCACTGTTGAAGTCGATGTTGCGAAAGACGTTGTGGAGCTTGGCCTTATTGGCGTCTTCGATCTTCTCGAGGACGGTATTGATGACCTGCCCGATGTCGCTGTCGTCCCGGTGGGCGTAGAGATGCTCGAAGGTGCAATCCTCCGGCACCGTGAAGCGCTCGCGAGCCATGGCCCGGTCGATGCGGGTCTGGTCGTCCTTATACTTCTCAGTGTATTCGGCGACCTTGCTTTTGCGCACGTCGCTCAGGTATTTCACGAACAACATCGTGAGGATGTAGTCCTTGTAGCCACTGGGGTCGATGACACCGCGAAAGGTGTCGCAGGCGCTCCACACCACGTTGAAGATTTCGTCTTTAATTTGTTGGTCGCTCATGAGTTGGGGTCGTTGGATTGATTGGCGGCGCGGAGACACGCGGCGGTAGCAAGGGTATCTTTCTTCTCAGCGAGTTCAGCGAGAAGTTTCCTTTGTTGATTGGCCAGCGTTGCGAACTCGACGATCTTCCGTTGAGTGGCCAATGAAGGGATCGGAACCTTCAGGTTCTCCAGATCATCGCGTCGAACCACCGGCATGTGAGCGCCGGTCGTGGCATTCTGAACAAAATGGCGACGGGCAGGCTCTTGATTCAGGAACCACGATAAGTAGGGCGGAAATACCGACTTGTTGGGTCGAACGATGAAAAAATAAGATCCGGCCAAGAGCGGAGATGGCAAGGATTCGGGAATCGCATAGGCGAAATTTCGCGCACCTTTGGCGAGAAAAAGAACGTCTCCCGGGCGGAGACAAGAGTCAGGGTTGATCCCTTTCGGGCTGACTTTTGCAAAATTTGAAGGATCCAGCCAAGTCCGAGAATTGCCGAAATCTCGAATTTGAACGAGGAAGTAGCCCCCGTCTGATTGGGTTTTAACGCCCTGGCGGGTTTGGAAGCCGCCAAAAAATTGGGCAAAGTCTTTGATTTTCCACTGCATTTCCATCACTTCTAAGTAGAAGTATATTCAATACCGCGATTTCACAAGAAGAAAGTTGTTGCATTTATTTTAGCGGTATGCTTTATACCTCCTAAACCAATTACGATAAATGGCAACACGAACAATTACACAGGGCTTCGAGGCCTTTCACAGCAAGATCACTCCCGGCGGCTCCATTTCTGGAAAAGCCTCCTCTCACAAGCAGTCCATCACTCGCCGCTTGGAAGATGACTTCAACTTGAAACAACTATTCTACTCAGGCTCCGCTAACAACGGCACCAGTATTGCGCACCACAGCGACGTTGACCTCTTCGCGTCGATTCCAACCGACAAACTCAAGGCGAATTCCGTTACGTCGCTCAGAGAAATCAAAGAGAGCCTGCAGAAGCGCTTCACAAATACAACCGTCTACGTAGACTCCCCAGCTGTGGTTCTCGACTTCGGGTCTGGGGACTGGGACACCGCGGAGGTGATCCCTGCGGATTACCTCCGCACCGAGAATGGCAAGTCCGTCTATCACATTCCTGATGGCTCGGGTGGCTGGATGGAGTCCGCCCCCTCGCTCCACAATTCGTATGTGGTCACCGAGAACGACCGCCTCGGCAAAAAACTGAAGAAACTCATTCGATTTGCCAAGGCTTGGAAATACTATCGAGACGTTCCAATTTCTTCGTTTTACCTCGAACTCCGGATCACCAAGTGGATGGAGTCCGAATCCACGATTGCCTACGACATCGACATGGACACCATTTTTCGGAAGCTCGATGCCTGTGGACTAGCAGCCATTCAGGATCCGAAAGGAATTTCCGGACTCGTGCATGCGTGCTCGAGTCAGGCGAAGAAAGAGATTGCCCTGTCTCGCTTGGCAACCGCCAAGATCCGCTCGGCCAAAGCTCGTGCGGCAGAGAAGGCAGGTAACACGAAAAACGCCTTCTCCTGGTGGGATCTTGTCTTTGCAGGAAAGTTTCCATCTTATACCTATACCAATTCGCTGTTCGTATGAGCCTCAATCCGAAGCAATCGAGCGAAAAGTCAAATCGTCGGCTCAAAGCCCAACGCCAACTTTACAGTGAGGCCAAGGGCTGGTGGATTGCCGACTTTTTTTTAACGGTCGTTATCACCGTGTTGATCTCGATCATTCGGGTTTTTGCGGCTGATATTGACCTTTCGTTGCTCGCTGGGTGCTGGGCCCTACTTGCCACATTCCTCAGTTTCGTAGTGTTCACTCCGATCTACAGGCGGAAGCAAAGCGAAGCTGCGGGAATCCAGGAACTCTTCGACTGCGACGTGCTTGGTATCCCCGCAAGCCCTATGATCAAGTGCCCGCCGGAAGATAAGATGGTGGAGCTATCAAACCACTATGACCGCGAGGGAAAGTCTGAGGGAACACTGAAGGACTGGTATCCGGTCACACTCGATAACCTCCCAGAGGGAGCAGCAACCGCCATCTGCCAGCGCATCAATTCTCGCTGGGACGAGAAGCTTAGGACTCGGTATCTTCATGTATTAGGGTGGACAACCGGAGCCTTTGTTTTGGTCGTTGTAGTAACCAGCCTGGCATTGGACCTTACGTTGAAGGGTCTCATCATGAGCACTTTGTTGCCATTGTTGCCGGGATTGAAATTTTTAATCAAACAGATCCAGGACAGCTTAGCGACGACACGCCGTCTTGAGCAGCTTTCGGAGCACTCTCTGGAACGCCTCAATCTCCTATCGGCGGGAAATGAGCCAGTGATGTCGGCCCGAAATATTCAGGACGAGATCTATCAGCACCGCAAGTCAACTGCCTTGATACCGGATTGGTTTTTCATGCGCTACCGCACGACTGAAGAGGCCTCGATGACGAGCTATGCTTCTCACTTGGTTGCGGAGTTCGAAGGATCCAATTGACGAACTGGAACTCGAAATAGGCCGAGATTTGCGTCGGCTCTAACGAAGGGGGGGGCGAACAATGCTCGGGGCGGCGGAGTGTTTTATGGGGTCAGTCCCGAATGGCACTAACTTAAGGGCTATTTGGGACAAAAATCGGATCTTCGAGGGAGGATCCGGGCGGACAGGAAAGGTTCTCAAAACCCTTTGATTTAGAAGGAAAGAAATCGTTGATCACCTCGCAGACTCCGTGTCTTCGCAAGCCATTAATTTTACAGGAATTTCTCTTAAGTTAGTGCCATTCGGGTCAGTCCTGAATGGCACGAGGTTAAGCGATTTTTCGTTGATTTAGTTAGATCTCCGTAGCTCTCAGGTATTGGCGGCAAGATCGGCCAAGGCCTTATGGTGCCGCAGTTCGAGCCCGTCTGTCTTTTCGGCTGACCTCTTTTTCTAAAAAGGCTCCACCATAGAAAAGGGCCTTAACCTCGTGCCATTCGGGTCAGTCCTCGCTATTTAACATTTTCTCAAACTCCCCTAGCCTTTTCTTCAAATTCCCATCCCTCGGTATTACTCCAAGAATATCCATGGGTTCAGGTGCTTCATCACAACATTTTCTTACTCTCTTTTTGCTTTTTCACCCTCATCCTGTCGTTTGTAAAATTCCAGATCAGCCGGCTCACCCGCTAAGGGTGACCCGACGAGAAATGTGGTGCGATGCAGCACCTGATCCCATTTACTGACGATTAGGTTTTTGCCAGCCTCACCGACAGGCCGAACAACGGAAAATGCCCCATTCGCCCCAAAATCCCCCCTCGATCTCAACGTCGTTTCCCGTAGGTATGAGGTTTACGGTGCAATCCCTACTGCGGGACTGTCCCTATGCGATACGGTGCTCGTGAATCCAGTCGTCCGTCCATCCCTAGCTTTGGCCGGGTTCGGCTAGCCCTTGGCATCCCGAGTATGAAGCATTTGAAAAACAATTCTCCGCAAGTAAGATCTCCCCAAGGCACGCGGCGCAGCCCTGATCGAACTCGAGCAAATGCGCAGCGCCGATGTGGTTCGGGCGGTGGCCGACGGACGCCTCGACTTCGGCATTGTCCGTGAGGATGCCGTGCCAGCTGAAATCAAACGTTGGAAGCTGGGAGCGGTCGGTTATGCATTATTCGGGTCAAAGGCGCTCCTGCGAGGCTGCTCGTCCGCAGAGCAGGCGCTTCAGAACCCCCCGGAGTCTCGATCGCTCGGGCATCGCCCCTGGCATCGCTACAAAGCTGGCAGCGCTCCTTGTTACAGGAGACGCGGGGTCAAATATAACGAAATTACCTGCGCCTCCGCAACAGATCCACTTCCATCGCGTTTCAAATGCCCATAGCTGTGCTTCATTTGATTTATCCAACTCTCGTAGTCTACTGGATCGAAGCATCGTCATCGGCACACCTCCACCGCACGATAAATTTGCCCAATCTTTAGTGGGTTGCCACCTCCGCACGCCGTATCGAGATCGGTCCCGTATTCAAGGATTGTAAGGCGGAAAGTATTGCTTGATCACGGCTTCACTTCGTTCCGTGATACTTTGGGCTAGTGCCTCAATGACCTCGTGCGTCAGGCCTTGGGATTGCAATTCAGCGGATGTTGCTGCGCACGCCTGAGCCAGTTGCTTGGCGAGGGCTTCGAACATCGCCATAAAGCCATTGGTTTTGAGGCGCAGTTGTTTTGCGCATTGCTGCCAGTGCCGCGCTTCGATCTCCTTCACCCGGTATTTACTGCCGATCTTCATCGCCAGCTTGGCTTTGTGCGGGGAAACCTTTTTCGGATATGGCAGGGTGCTGGCGATGTCGTAAAGCGGAGCGAGACGGACCTGATTATTCCCGGCAATCAGTAGCGAGTAATTCTTGGCGTGGGCATCTGTGCCCGAGATGAGAAAGTTGACGATCAGTGCTTTCGCAAATGTCTCAATGTCATCCCGCGCTTTGCTTGAAATATCCCAGATTGTGTTCGCGACGTCTTGGACAGACGGCCCACCTTCGTTTTGATATTTCTTGGAAGGTGGGAGCGCTCTTGCTTGGCAGAAATCTTCCTGATGGATTCGCAGACACCGCTCACCTTTGAAAATACGGTCGTAGCGTTTCACGCAAATCACCGGAACATCTCCACAGTGAAGAACCGAGGAGTTGGCGCTTTTGATCCCGAGTTGGGAGGTGAGGGTTAGGCAAAAGTGTTCGTTCTCCGCATAACCCGGAAAATCTTTGGACGCGGGTTTGAGAATATGGGTTGTCGGTGTCTGACCTCCGGGAATCCCCCACTTGCCGGTTTGCGGGGACTGGTAGAGTGCGGTTTTGGGTTGAGCTCCCGCCAGGCTGAACTGACCTGCATCCGTGCCTGTTCGCTGTGCTCCGTGATCGGTGAGAAGCGTCTCAATGCGCTTGGCTAGATCCGCGTCGGCAATCCATTCGACTTCTTCCTCATGATTCTGATCGAGCAATTCAGCTTCGCGTGCTTCCGGGATGAATTGGATCGCCCCGGCACAATCCTCACCGACATGCTCCAGCAAGCTGAAAACATTGTTGTGGCTGACATGAAACCGCTTTCCCCACTCTTCGAGCACAGTTCCGTTGTCCGGGAGAAGATTCCACAGATAGGGCTCGATTTTGGAATGTGGATGCTCGCCCTGAACCAAAGGCATCGATGCCGACAATGGGAATGCTCCTCCGGAAGATTGCCATTTGCTTGCGTACCGGAACACCAGACGATTATTTCGCCGCTCGACCGTCCCCATCTTCTGCTGATTCGCGATAACGCTCAGGGTATTCAATTCTGTTCGTCGCCCTCCGTGTTGGTGTTGAGCACATCATCCAAATTGATCACATCGTCCGATGGCGCGGATTGCCCCTGCCTACCAATCGAGAGCGGTAAATCCAGTGCCTTTAGCGTCCGGAGAACGAGCCCCAGTTCGAGCGATGGCTTCCCCTTTTCCAGCCCGATGATCCAGTCCCGGCTTACTCCTGATCGTTCTGCTAGTTCCGCCTGGGTCCAGCCGAGCTTCTTCCGCGCTTGTCTGATGGAAGCGGCAAGATCGTTCACACTGACGATGTTCATAGGAGCGGTCTAGCAAAGTTGACGAACGGCGACAAGACCAAAAAGAAGGCGCTCGGCGACTTTTCCGCAATGTCGACGTTCATCAACTCACCCAGATCCAGTGCATTTCGATCCAGCATAAAAAGGGGTCAGGTGAGAATGGCACGAGTTTAAGCGATTTTTCGTTGATTTAGTTAGATCTCCGTAGCTCTCAGGTATTGGCGGCAAGATCGGCCAAGGCCTTATGGTGCCGCAGTTCGAGCCCGTCTGTCTTTTCGGCTGACCTCTTTTTCTAAAAGGGCTCCACCATAGAAAAGTGCTTAACCTCGTGCCATTCGGGTCAGGTGATAAATCTTGTAATTCACACTTCTTCATCCAGCAGAACTCCTCGTATCCAATACCCCGGAGCCATCTACCATGTCATGGCACGGGGAAATCGTCGGGAGAATATTGTTCTGGGTGACGACGACCGCTGGATGTTCCTGCACACTTTGGGTGAGGCACTCCAAGGTCAAAGGCTACGGCGGTCAGGCGGCCGCTTGACTCAAGAGGTGGAGACAGCCCGGCTGCTTATTGCGGGTGGCGACTGAAAGTCACCACTACGCTAGAATCCGTCGGTGGAGTCCTCGCAAAGTAACCTGGCTGAGTCAAAGGGGTTTGGATTCACATTGTGAATTTTAACCATTTCACTGACTGGCGGACTGAGGCTGCGGGAAAATTCGATTTCCTCGTGGCGGATGAAGGTGCGGACGGGGTTGATTCAGTCGCCTCCTCCGACTGACTGACTGCTAGGAATTTGCTTTTGGCCGTAGGCTCCTGAAACAGGCGTTGTCCGGACCGGCCTGCCGGTCGTAGCCTTGGCGAAGACTGGAGGGCGGGGAAAAGGGGGGTGATGTCGTTGGGGAATGGCTTTGAGAACCGTAAATCTCATTACTTTGTTTTCTTTACGCCACTGTAGGTCGTGTCGATGGGAATTGTCGGACCCAATTGGCGCTTAAAGACGCCTTGCGCGCCCTCTGTGACAACACGGTCGTCGATCCAATTATCGCGGTACCAGGTGCAGGTGTGAAAGCCGTCGTTGAGCGCCGTCATGCGCGTATTCATCTTGTCGCGCATCGTCTTCAGCAGCTTGGCGTGTGCGGCGACAGTCGCCAAGTTTATGGCCTGTGTTGGGTCATTCTGGTTGTCGAACAGCAACTCTTTGCCGTCGATGAGGTAGCGGCCGTAGGTGTATTGCTTGTCGCGGATGGCGCGCCATTCGAATCCGTTCTTCCATAAATACGTGTGGCCCATGCCCTGCATGAGGGCGAATTCGGGTTCGGGACCCGTCTTGCCAAGGGTGATCTGCGATAGGTCCATGCCTTCAACCGCTTTGGGAATAGGCTGCCCGGTCAGCCCGAGAATGGTCGGCATGATGTCGGGCGTCGCCATGCAGGCGTCGCTGACGGCTCCAGCCGGTATATTTTTTGGCCAGCGAACAATAAACGGTACCCGCACCGACTCCTCATAAAAGATCATCTTAAACACTCGTCCATGCGCACCGAACATCTCGCCGTGGTCAGAGGTGAAGATGACAATCGTGTCGCCATCGATTTTGCTGTCTTTCAATGCCTGCATGAGGCGTCCGACCTCGACGTCCAAGGCGGTTGTCATGGCATAATAGGCGCGCATCATGTCCGGTAGTTTAGGTTTCCAGTGATTAATCCAGCGATCCTTCTGCGTGTTGCGGTCCATATACTGATCCGGCTGCTCCCGCCAGGTTGGCGGCAGCGGAAACTTGACGTCCTTGAACATGTCGTTGTACTTCTGCGGGACGTTAGAGGCGGTGAACGGATCATGCGGCGGACTGTAGGCGACGACCATGGCGAACGGATCGTCGCTGGTGGCGTGCTTCTTGATGCGTTCAATCGCCAGATTGGTGAAATGGGTTGGCTTGAAAATTTTGCCTTTGTGCTCCTTGGGGCTTTCGGTCCAGTAGCTCCACTTGAAGTTGTTATGGCCGAAGTTATAGGTCGCCCAATAATCGTCGAAGCCGAGTCGGTAGGGTCCTGGTGGGACGTAATTGTTTTCCGCTCCGTCATGGCCACCCGCCTTATGCGTCCATAAATGCCACTTGCCGATCATGTCGGTGCGGTAGCCGCCGAGCTTGAGGACGTGGGCAAAGGTGTCGTGATTTGGGTTGATGCGTAGCTCATTGACCACGTAACCGGTCGAGCTGGCGTATTTGCCGGTTAGCATCGAGCCGCGAAAGGCCGAGCACACCGGTGTATTGGCGACAAAGTTTTTAAACAGCATGCCTTCCTGCTTGAGCTTGTCGATATTCGGCGTAATCGCTCGGTCGTCTGTGAAGCCGACGGACTGATAGCGAAGTTGATCAGCGACGAGAATGATGACGTTTGGCTTCTTGGCCTTGGCTGAGTTGGAAAAAAGAGCAAATGCGAAGGTGAGTATTATTGTGCGTATCATATGGGTATTGCTCCTGTTTGTTCTGTGTAGTGAGAGTTTCGGCCTAGGCCTCTTTGGGTGAAAGCGGTTCAGCCATACGCGTCTCCTTGTATTTTGGCGCTTCGTGGAATCGTAAGCCTTTTCCAGCTTAATTTCTTTTGAACTTATGGCACTACTATCTTTTACTTTTTCACATCCGCTTTGTTCTCGGTGCTTTACAGACCGGCTTATTCAGATCGTGCGGGACCTTTTTAAGGTCTTGAGAAAAAGTCTTCCGATGGACGTTCGGGCTTGGGCGATCTTGTTCCGTGATGAACCGGCAATGCCGCCATCTTGGCCGCCATGGGCAGATCGGTGTCGTCGGCTGGGCCCTCGCTGAAATGCGGCTACGCCTTCATGCTGGTAACTCGCAATTTCCTTGTTGGCAGTGATTTAGGTAGAGCGTAGATAAGCAGGCCGCCACGATCTAGTTTCAGAATTCAAAGACTGCCCGCATGGAAAAAATCAAACACGTTATAGAAATCAGCACCGACAGCAGCAGTATGATTCTGGCTGCCGGTGAACAGGTGTATCAGTGCTACTACGGCAAAAAGATCGCGACCCCGTCGCAGATCGTTGACGGCTACACCGAAATGGTTCCCGCCTACTCCGCATTCGGCGGCGACGACAGCACCGCCGCTCTGCGACTCACTCACGCGAACGGTGACCTCTCTACGGAACTGGTCTATGTGAGGCACGCTGCCGAGCGCATGGATGCCAACATTACCGAAACGACGGTTGAGCTGAAAGATCGCTGCTACCCAGTCTACGTCACGCTGCACTACCGCGCCTACGCAGCAGAAGACGTGATCGAAAAGTGGATTAGCGTCCGCCACACAGAAGCGGAAGCCATCACGCTGAACGAATTTCCCTCCGCGGAACTCTCGTTCTCCAGCCTCCACAACCACTACTACCTGACCACTCTGAATGGCCTGTGGGAGCGTGAGCACAACCTCAGCGAAGAACAGCTGCAGATTGGCAAGAAGGTTTTGGACAACCGCTACGGCACCTGGTCTTCCTTTGGTTCCAACCCGTCCTTTATGCTCTCCCTCAACGAGCCTGCAACGGAAGATGCAGGCCAGGTGATCGCCGGTGCCCTGGCTTGGAGTGGGGCTTGGAAAATCTCATTCGACTATCATCTGGGCAAACTCTTCCACGACAACAAAGAGCGCCGCGTGCTCTCCGTCGTGGCCGGGATCAACGACTTTGCCGCCGACTACAAACTGGATCCTGGGCAGCTCTTCACAACCCCGACGTTCATGCAGAGCTACAGTGGCAACGGCAAAGGCGAGCTCTCCCGCAAGATCCATCGCTGGGCCAGAAAGTACTCGCTGCGTGATGGCGACAAGGAACGTCCGATCCTGCTCAACAGCTGGGAAGGTGCCTACTTCACATTCGGCGAAGAGACCCTGCTCTCGATGATGGACGGTCTGAACAAGATGGACGGCGAAATGTTCGTTCTCGACGATGGTTGGTTCGGCAACAAGCATCCGCGTAATAACGCGGCGGCAGGCCTGGGTGACTGGCAGGTGAACAACAAGAAGCTGCCGAACGGTATCACGGCCCTCTGTGACGCTGCTGAAGCGCGCAATCTGAAGTTCGGTATCTGGGTAGAACCCGAGATGGTGAACCCCGCCAGTGAACTCTACGAAAATCACCCTGAGTGGGTGATTCACCAGCCGAACCGCGAAAAGATCCTCTACCGCAATCAGCTGGTTCTCGACCTGAGTAACCCGGAGGTTCAGGACTTTGTCTACGACAGCGTCGCCGCGATTCTGGTAGATAGCCCGAAGATCGCATACGTGAAATGGGACTGTAACCGCTCCTTTACCAATATCGGCTCCAGCTATCTGCCGGCAGACCGTCAGAGTCACCTTTGGGTGGACTACACCAACGGTCTCTACCGCATCTACGACCGCCTGGTTGAGAATTTCCCGAATGTCATGATACAGGCATGCGCCAGTGGTGGCGGCCGTATTGACTACGGGATACTCAAGCGCACTCAGGAATTCTGGACAAGCGATAACACCGACGCGCTGCAGCGTATCTTTATTCAGTGGGGAACCGGTTATATCTACCCGGCGATCGCAATGGCCGCCCATGTATCCGCATGTCCGAACCACCAGACCGGTCGTGTCGTTCCGCTGAAGTTCCGCTTTGATGTTGCGATGTCCGGCCGTCTCGGTCTGGAGCTGGCACCCAAGGAGATGTCCGATGACGAGCTTGCCTTCGTGAAAGCAGCTGTCGCTGACTACAAGCGCATCCGTCCGACCGTTCAATTCGGGGATCTCTACCGGCTGATCTCGCCATATGGCAGCAACTTCGCCGCTCTCTCCTATGTCAGCGAAGACAAGACCAAGGCTGTTGCCTATGCTTACACGATCAATCACATGCTGGGTAACCTGCTGCCGCAGCTAACCCTCAAAGGGCTTGATCCGCAGAAGCACTACCTGATCACAGAAATCAACAAGTCAAATGGCGATGCGCATATCACATGTGACGGCAAGGTGTTGCGCGGTGACATTCTGATGAACCACGGCCTCAAGGTGAACCTCGAAAGTGAGTACGACAGTGCCGTATTCGAACTGACAGAGGCGTAAGCCCGAAGCGGAGGAATGCGACTCGGAGAATCTAGGGGACACTCCAACCTCAAAGGCTACGGCGGTCCGGGGCTGTGATTTTTATCGGTGTTTCACCCGGTAGGGCTGATCCGGCTCGGTCAGCCCACTTCAAAAATCTGGCAGCCCGCCTCACCCACACGAAAGTGAGATCTCGGGGGAAATGTGGTGTCTTGCCATCGGTTCACTCCCTTTCAGGGGATACGGCGCTTCCGTTTTTGATCAGGGCTGACCGAGCCGGATCATCCCTACCAATATTGAATGACTTGGGCTGCGTCAGGCAAATACACCGATAAAAATCACACCCGCGGCCAGGCACCCGCTTGACTCAAGAGGTGGAGACAGCCCGGCTCCTTCTTGCGGGTGGCGACTGAAAGTCACCACTACGCTCGCTACGGTTTCGCGCCGAGACGACGGGGCTTCCACGGCCTGCTGCGAGACGCGGCAGCTACCTTGTTGTAATCCGCATCCGTTGTCAGACAAATCGTGAATCCGTTCGCTGCGCAAATCCCGCGCACATTCCCGGAACGGATGCGGAGCGTGAAAATGGGGGATGTGCCATGGTTTTCGCGTGCCACCACCCATGCAGCAGAACAAGCGTCCGAATTTGGTCTCGCTGACGACGATCAATCCGGACGGCTCCCACTACGTGCTCCATCCGGCAGATGTGAGCGGGCGCTTCACGTTCTTCCGTAGGATCTTCGGCATCGTCCTGATCGCGGTTTACGTGCTGATGCCGTGGATCCCGATCAACGGCGCCCCGGCGCTGTTCTTTGATGTGGAGAACCGCCGCTTCCACATGTTCGGGCTGACCCTACTCACACAGGACTTGTGGGTGTTCTTCTTCGCGATCTCCGGGCTGGGCTTCGTGCTGTTTTTCATCACCGCCCTACTCGGCCGCCTGTGGTGCGGCTGGGCCTGCCCCTATACCGTTTTCCTGGAACACGTTTTCCGACGCATCGAGCGCTGGATCGATGGCGACGCCACTGCGCGCCGCAAACTCGACCGAGCACCATCGAGCGCCAGGAAAACGATACGCAGAGCCGTGAAATACGCGCTCTATCTCATCGCCTCAACCGCCATCGCCCATGTGTTCATCAGCTACTTCGTCTCCCTGCCGCGCCTGTACCAATTCATGCGGGAAGGACCACTCCAGCACGGAGCCACCTTCACCATCATCGCCGCCCTCACCGGAGCCCTCTACTTCTGCTTCGCCTGGTTCCGCGAGCAATTCTGCATCATCCTCTGCCCCTACGGACGCATCCAGTCCGCGCTGACGGATGATGAAACGGTCGTCATCGGCTACGATTCCGTCCGGGGTGAGCCGAGAGGCAAAAAGTCCGATCCCAACGCCGGCGATTGCGTCGACTGCAGCCGCTGCGTCCAGGTTTGTCCCACCGGCATCGACATCCGCAACGGCCTGCAGATGGAGTGCATCGGCTGCGCCGCGTGTATCGACGCCTGCGACGACATCATGCGGAAACTAAAACGCCCCGAGGGGCTTGTCCGCTACGATTCCACAAAGGGTCTCGAAGGAAAAAAACGCCACCTCCTGCGCCCCCGTATCTGGCTTTACGCAGCGATGGGATTCGTCGGCCTGCTGGCGCTCGGCTTCACCGCCTTTCACAAGGCGAAGCCCGTTTTTGCGGAAGTCTCGCGGATGCGCGGCGCACCCTTTTTTGTCGATCCCACGGTCGTTCGGAACCACTACCAGCTCCGCCTCCTCAACAAACGCAACCAGCCGGTCAGATTCGAAATCTCGCTTGAAAACCCGCCAGCCGGGTTCACCCTTAGTGGCCTCGGGGATTCACTGGAGCTCGCCGCCCTCGATGAGGCCAGCCGCCCGATGATCATCATCAACGACAGAGAAAACTACAAGGGACCGACCGAACTCACGCTCAAGATCGAAGCGCAGCCGGGCGAGGCAAAAATCCTCCAGAAAATCAAATTCCTCGGGCCCAATCCGAACCAACTCAAACAACCCAAAAACTGATATGAAATTCCGCCCATGGCTCTTCGTTACCGCCGCCTTCCTGCTGCTCATGGCAGCATGGAGCAGCCTCATCTTCATCGCCGTGAAACACAGGCCGGAGAGCGTTCCGGTTCAAACTTCAAACTCGAATCCTTAGTCCGCCGCGGCTGACTAATTCAGGGAAAGCCTTTCGCGCCGCCCCCTCTTCCTTAGAATTTAAGATTTTGGACGTAGTCAACACAGCCCTCGGAGCCCTGGTCGCCGGTCTTGTGACCAGCGTCCATTGCGTGGGCATGTGCGGCCCCATCGCCTGCGGGCTGGCTGCGATGCCATCGTCCGAAACGGAGCGCCTGGCGGCGATGACCGCCTACCACGGCGCGCGCCTCTCCGCCTATGCCGCGATCGGCGCCGTTTGTGGAGCTGTCGGCAGGCAGCCGCTTGAGTGGTTCTTCGACTCCCCCGCTGTGCTCCTGCCATGGGTCCTGGTCGCGGTGTTCCTGGTTTTCGGATTCGGATTGGAAAAGAAACTCCCGAAACCTCCCGCGTTGATCAAGTGGAGCGCAAGGATGCGCTTCCGGCTCGGAAAGCTCTCACCCATTCGCGGCGGGCTGGCGATGGGTGCGCTCACGCCGCTGCTTCCCTGCGGCCCGCTTTATCTGCTCTTCGGCGCAGCCCTCCTGACTGGTTCCGCGATACGCGGGGCGGAGTTCGCGCTCGCTTTCGGGCTTGGCACCGTGCCCCTGCTATGGCTCGCCCAACAGCAGCTCAAGCATCTCAAAAAACGCCTTAAACCCGCCACCCTCGTCCGCGTTCAGCGCTCCCTGGCCATCGCCGCCGCCTGCCTCATCGCCTTCCGCCTCTGGGGCACCATTCCGTTCCCATCGTCCGCAGCGGAAAAGCAATCCGAGCTCCCCTCCTGCTGCCACTAGCCCGTCTTGCTTAGGGTTTCGATTTTAAAGTTTAGAGTTTGATGGCCACCTGCATCCATTGCGCGACCCCGTTTTCCGCCACTGACGAGCTGGAAAAATTCTGCTGCCGCGGCTGCGAGTACGTCCATGAGCTGATCCACAACGAGGGGCTCGATCGTTTCTACGATCTCCGTAGTAATTCATCGATCCGCCCCGTCCGCAGCCTCCCCTTCGAATCGCGGGACTTCTCATGGCTGGAGGAAATGAAACTCTCCATCGAGGAAAAGACCGGGGCGGACGGAACCGTGGAAGCGGATTTCTCGCTCGAAGGCCTTTCCTGTGTCGGCTGTGTCTGGCTGGTGGAAAATATCTTCGGTCGCCAGCAAGGAGCCGTCGAGGCCTCCGCGCATCCGGCAACCGGCCTGCTGCGGCTGCGCTGGACTGCGGGAGAAACCGATCTCTCCGCCTTCGCCGGCGAGCTCGCCTCCTTCGGCTACGCACTCACCCCCCGCAAGGCGGGCGGGCAACACAGCGAGGCGCGCCAGCTCGGCGCGAAGCTCGGCCTCTGCGGAGCCTTCGCGATGAACGCGATGGTGTTCACCCTGCCGCGCTATCTCGGCATGCCGGAGGACTTCGCATTCGCGGGGATCTTCCAGCTCGTGACCTTTCTCTCCGCGACCCTCGCGATGCTGACCGGGGGATCCTATTTCATCAACCGCGCCTGGCGCGCCGTCCGTGCCCGCACCCCGCACATCGACCTCCCCATCGCGCTCGGCATCATCCTCGCCTTCGTCGGTTCGCTCGCCGGATGGGCGCTCGGGATCGAGGGGCTGATGTATTTTGATTTCGTCGCGACCTTCATTTTTCTCATGCTCGGAGGCCGCTACCTGCAGCTCGCCGCCGTCGAGAAAAACCGCAACCGCCTGCAGCGCCGCCGCCCCGTCCCGGAAACCATGGCCTCCCCGGATCGCGACGCGCCCGTCCCGCTTTCCGAAATCATCCCCGGCCTGCGCGTGATGATTCAGCCGGGTCAGTCGGTGCCCGTCGCCGCGACCCTGGATACCGAAGCCGCGGAGTTTTCCCTCGAATGGATCAATGGCGAGGCCGATCCGCAGACATTCCGCAGCGGGCGAGCGGTTCCGGCGGGTGCAATCCAGCTCGGCGGCACGCCGGTCACGGTCACCGCCTCGGAAACGTGGGGCGACTCTCTGCTCGCCCGTCTCACATCCGGCGAGCGCGCCGCCGCCCGTATTCCGGCCTTGGAGAGGCTGCTCAGGTTCTACCTGATCGCCGTCGTCCTGATCGGGGTGGCCGCGTTCGCAGCATGGTTTGTCGCAGGCGGATTCGCTCCCGCCCTGCAGGTGATGATCTCGGTATTCGTGATTTCCTGCCCCTGCGCGCTCGGCGTTGCACTGCCACTTGCCGACGAGCTGGCGAACTCCCGCATGGAGCGCGCGGGCGTGTTCATCCGCGAGCCTTCGCTGTGGTCCAAGCTGCGCTCCGTCGCGAAAATCATTTTCGACAAAACCGGCACCCTGACACTCGAGCGCCCCGTCCTTGCCAACCCGCAAGCGGTCAGATCTCTCGGCGAAGACGCCCGCACCGCGCTCGCCCAACTCACCGACGGCTCCCTGCATCCCGTTTCCCGCAGCCTGCTTGAGGAGCTCGGCAGCAAGGGCCAACAACTCCTCCGGGATTGCCTGAAACCCGAAATCAAAGACGTGCCGGGCATGGGTCGTTTTTTCGAAAACGAAAGAGGGAAATGGTCTCTCGGCAGACCTGGATGGATCACGGGAAACCCGGAGTCCACCCCCCACGACGCCGAGCTCTGCCAAGACGGCGCGCCTGTCGCCCGCTTCCGTTTCGAGGAAACTCTGCGGCCGGATGCCGTTGCGGCGCTCGGCGCGCTGCGGAAGGCAAGCCACCGGCTTGTCATCCTTTCCGGGGACAGGCCGGAAAAGGTCGCCGCCGCCGCCAAGCTGCTGGGAATCCAGCCATCGGACGCTCACGCCGCCCTCCAGCCGGACGAAAAGGAATTCCTGGTCCGCGAGCTCGACGACAGCGATACGCTCTACCTCGGCGATGGCGCGAACGATTCGCTGGCCTTCGATGCCGCATGGATCACCGGCACACCGGTGGTCGATCGCAGCCTGCTGGAGACAAAATCCGATTTCTTCTTCCTCGGCCAAAGCCTGCGCTTCCTGCCGCTGATGCTGGATCTCGCCCGCCGTCGCCGCCGCGCGGTTGCCGCCGCATTCGCATTCGCCCTGCTCTACAACGCCTCGGCGGTGACCGCCGCCGTGCTCGGCCACATGACCCCACTCGCCGCCGCGGTGATCATGCCGCTCAGCTCGGCCATCACCCTCGCCCTCGTCGCTGCCGGCCTGCGCGACCGGAGTCGCCCCGGCGCGGCATGATGAGTTCAGGCGGATTTTTCGGTGTTTTTCAAGCGGAAGATATTGCCTGTTTCCATAGGACTCGGTTTGAGGGGCTGTTCTTTTGCATCGGCGCTTCCCGTGGACTCACTACCTCTCCGAGCTTACGACCTTTCCGTTTTTGATTTGGGTCAACCGAGCCGGATTGACCCTACCTCGAAAATTCACACCCGTTCGGGGGTTGCTTAGGCGGGTTTTCTTGCTATTGGTGGTTACGACGGCGGGGAGCTGTCCCAACGGTGCAATGACTGACGAAACCGACCAATTCAACGAAGTGCTATTTGGAAAGCTCCTGAACTCGGAGCTGCTGATCACCTATCAGCAAGCGTTCCGATGTGCCACTGGGCTGCCTCTCAAGTTCGCCAAGCCCAATGCCGACGTCCGGGAACTCTGCTCCCAGCTCGAAAATGGCAGCCCGTTCTGTGCGAAACTCAATCTCTGCGAGGCCACCTGCAATGCCTGTATCGACGTGAACCGTCAGCTCATGGCCGAGGCGACGATACAGGGACCCACATCCTGCAAATGTTTCTCCGGTATGTCGGCCAGCGCCGTGCCTGTGCTCTGCGGCGGCACGCTCATCGGGATGCTGCGGACGGGGCATGTCTTCCACAAGGTTCCGGAACCGGGGGATTTCGACAAGGTTGCCAAAACCCTTGAGCGCCAAGGACTCACAGAGAAGGACACGGAACAGCTGCGCGCCGCCTATTTCCAGACACGGGTCGTCGAGCCGGAGCGCTACCAGAGCATGATCACACTGCTCGCCTCCTTCGGCGAGCAGCTTGGAAAGCACGCGGAAAAGCTCACAATCACCAGCGAGGGCGATGAGCCCGAAGCCGTCGCACGAGCCCGGAAATTCATCGAGAATACCCTCGCTGACCCCCTGCCGCTGCCGCTCGTCGCCAGGCAGGCAGGCCTCAGCGAATCCCATTTCTGCCGCGTCTTTAAAGAGTCCACCGGTCTCACCCTCACCGACTACATCAACCGCCGCCGAATCGAATGGGCGAAACGCGAGCTGCTCAGGCCACAGGCACGCGTCTCCGAGATCGCCTTCCACATCGGCTACCAGTCGCTCTCCCAGTTCAACCGCAGCTTCGCCCGCTTCACCGGCAACTCCCCCACGAACTTCCGCCGGGAAGAGCTATCGAAGCTCGCGGCGGGGTGAAATGCATTGGAGTCCCTGGGGCAATCCTTCGTTGATTCTCAACCCTCGTAAGCCCTCCCGGGCTCGCTTGACTTGAGGGCGGCTGGTTACCCTAAAAAACAGAAATGATTTTTTACAGAAGGACGCAAAGGTAGCAAAGGTTCAATCACTTGGGCACTTCAACGATGGTCTTTATCATTCACCCAGAAGGTGAAGCGCCTGACTTCCCTAACTCATTCAGGCTTTGCGAACTTCGCGTCCTTCTGTCGATTCCGTTTTTCTCTTTCGGGTTACAGAACCAGCAAACTCCCCGCTCCCGCGGATAAGACAGCATTCCCGGGGATGTTTCGGTCGAATGTCACGAGGCAGCCTCCGTTCCGGGTGGCCATTTCCAGGAGGTAAAGATCGGTGAGATGTTTCGATGAGAGGGTCAGGGCGTGATCGAAGAGGCTTGGATCGGTGATCGAAAAATCATCCGCCCAAAATTGATGATCAGAGTTTTTGGCGAATGCCGAATGCCTCGACGCCATTTCCAGAACGGTTGCCGTTTTCCCCTGGCTGTATGCGGCCGATGCGGTGATGCGAATGAAGCCGTTTTCGGTGAGGGGGCAGGAAGCCCACGGTTTGCCGCCCTCGCCCCACCAGTCGTGCGCCCTTTGGTGGAACACATGGTCAGGATCCATCAGGGCGATGATGAGGTTGATATCGAGTAGGTATCTCATGCGGGATCAGATCCCCTCCTCATCCATGATTTTCCTCACCTGCTCCGAAGTCACGATGCTGCCTCGCGATGGCATCAACGGGATCCCGTTTTTCGTCACGAACTGCCCGCTGCGGGTGGTTTTGGAAGTTTCTCCCGCCGTTTGGATCCCTCGGCGGAAGACTTCGGAAATAATCCTCCCCGCTGTCGATTTCTCCTTCGCGGCCATCTCCTTCGCGGCAGCGAGAACGTCGGAATCGATGTCCAAGGTGGTTCTCATGCATCAGATGTAGTCGCATCTGATGCAAAATTCAATCAGAAATCCTCAAACGCGCTCCGCAGATCACTCGCCGCTTTTTTGGAGGCGGTGTCCTTTTCCGGGACGAAGGCGAAGTCGTCCTTGGCTTCGATGTCGATGTCCGGATTGGCGAGCAGGGGGCGGGTTGTTTTGTCGATGCTTTCGAGATTCGGGAGGGCGGCGTTTTGCGGGGCGGCTTTGAGTTCCTCGAACTTCCGGGCGGTGGACATGACGCGGGTCTCGTAGGAGCCGATGGCGCGGTTGTAGTGATCGACGGCAGAGTTGAGTGAGTTGCCGAGCTTGGCGAAGTGGTCGGCGAGTTTGCCGAGCCTTTCATGCATGGTGCGACCGAGGGCGGAGATTTCCTTGGCGTTGAGGGCGAGGGCTTCCTGCCTCCAGCCATAGGCGACGGCTTTTAGGAGGGCGATGAGTGTCGTCGGGGTGGCGAGGATGACGCCGTTGTCCACGCCCTTTTCGATGAGGCCGGGATCGGAGTGGAGGGCGGCGGAGAAGAACGATTCGCTGGGCAGGAAGAGGACGGTGAACTCCGGGGTGTCATCGAACTGCTTGGTGTATTCCTTGGAGGAGAGATCCTTGATGTGCTTGCTCACCTGCAGGGCGTGCTGGGTGAGGAAACGCTCGCGTTCGTCATCGTCGGTGGCCTCCAGGGCGTTGAGATAGGCATCCATGGGCGTCTTGGAATCGACGACGATGGTTTTCCCGCCGGGGAGTTTCACGACCATGTCGGGGCGGAGGCGCTTGCCCTCGTCGGTGGTTGTGGTGGTCTGGAGGGTGAAATCGCAATGCTCCTGCATACCTGCGAGCTCGACGACACGGCGCAGCTGCATTTCCCCCCACTGGCCGCGGCCGGTGGGCTGGCGGAGAGCCTTTACCAGCGAGGCGGTTTCCTTCTGCAGGCCGAGCTGGCCTTGGCCAAGGGCGCGAACCTGTTCCTTGAGCTCCGAATAGGCGCCTTCGCGGATTTTCTCGATCTCACCGATACGGAGCTCGAATTTCCCGAGGGAGTCGGCGACCGGTTTCACCAAGGTCTCGATGGCGGTCTTGCGCTTCTCGATATCGCCTTTCGCTTCCTCGGTCTGGGAGGCCAGGGTGGATTTCGCGAGATGCAAGAATTGTTCGGAGGCACCTTTCAGTGCGTCGGCAGAAAGGGCTTTGAAGGTGTCGGAGAGCTTGGCCTCGGCGCGCCCGAGCAGCGCCTGCTTTTCCTCTGCCGCCTTGCGCTCGGCCTCCAGGCGGCTGGTGGTTTCCGCAAGCTGGTTGCGGAAAGTCTGCGCCTGGGTCTCGTTGCGCTGGCTTTCCGCCTCGGCGTGGGCGAGGCGAGCTTGGGAATCCGCGTTGCGGCGCTCCTCGGATTTGAGTCGTTCAAGCAGAGCGGATTTCGCGCCGGATGCGGCCAGCCAGGTGATCAGCCAACCGATGAAAAGGGAGGCGATGGCGGTGACGATGAGTGGAAGGTAGGGTTCGAGTTCGGGAGGCATGGCTGGTTTCTGCTTGCGGGTGCGGGATTGCTGGCGTTGTAGTTACTTGTGCGGCGGGAAATTTCTTTCCCTATGCTGCCGCGACAACTGCAACCAGACAACCAACCATTTCACTACCATGGCACATACATTACCAGACCTCGGCTATTCCTTCGACGCGCTCGAACCCCACATCGACGCACTGACAATGGAAATCCACCACGACAGGCACCACCAAGCCTACGTCACCAATCTCAACAACGCGATCGCAGGAAACGCCGAGCTTGAGGCAAAATCCATCTGCGAGCTCGTATCCGATCTCTCCGCAGTTCCGGAAGCGATCCGCGGCGCGGTGCGCAACAACGGCGGCGGCCACTGGAACCACTCGTTTTTCTGGAAAGCCATCGCCCCGGGCGGCGCAAGCGCACCATCCGGCGACCTCGCAGCAGCCATCGACTCCGCATTTGGATCGTTTGACGCCTTCAAGGAAGCCTTCACCAAGGCCGGCATGACACGTTTCGGCTCCGGCTGGGCATGGCTCTGCAAGAAATCCGACGGCACACTCACCGTCTGCTCCAGCGCAAACCAAGACAACCCGACCATGGGATCTGACTTCGGCGGCTGCGGCGGCTGCACCCCAATCCTCGGCCTCGATGTCTGGGAGCACGCCTACTACCTCAACTACCAAAACAAGCGCCCGGCCTACATCGGCGCGTTCTGGAACGTCGTGAACTGGGACGTCGCCGCTGCGAACTTCGCTGGCTGATCCCTGTTTCCTTTTCCCAAATCCCTCCGGAGCATTCCGGGGGGATTTTTTTATCTCCGTGTCCTCCGTTTATTAAAAAAGCTGTTGGACGAATTAACCCGCGAATCAATCCGGCAAATCCGCCATTGTGGCCAGATCGAGGGCCTCCTTGTGCCGCCCCATTTCCGAGCTACCCTCACCGCATGCAGACGGACATAAAATCACCCGCCGAGAAGCCACCGGTGCCAGAAGGAGCGGAAACCATTACCCTTGGCGCCGGATGCTTCTGGTGCGTTGAGGCTGCCTACAACCAGCTCGAGGGGATCCATGCCGCCGTTTCAGGATACATGGGCGGGGCATCGGAGAACCCGACCTACGAGGACATCTGCACCGGCACAAGCGGCCACGCGGAGGTGGTGCAGGTGGTTTTCGCCCCGAAATTGATTCCCTTGGAAAGGGTGCTCGCCTGGTTCTGGGATCTGCACGATCCCACCCAGCTCAATCGCCAGGGCAACGACGTCGGCACCCAATACCGATCCTCGATTTTCTTCGAAAACGCCGAACAGAGGAAACTCGCCGAGGCTTCGAAGCAGGCGGCGCAGGAAAATTTTGACAAGCCCATCGTCACCGAGATCACCGAAGCGGTGACGTTTCATCCGGCGGAGAATTACCACCAGGACTACTACTTTCAGAACAAGACCCGCAATGGCTACTGCCAGTATGTGGTCGAGCCGAAACTGAAGAAGCTCAAGCTCGATCACTGAGGCGAAGCCTCACTCGATCGGCTTCGCAGCGAGCTCGAGGGCTGCGGGCGGGAGCTTGGCCTGTTCCATCCAGATGCTGAGATGGCCTTCCCGTCCATGAACTCAGGAATCACGGGTCAATGCGTTGCCCGGGATGGCCATACGAAGCTACAGATCCGGGCGGTTCTTCCGGGTGCGCAAGGCGGCTTGCTCTTTGCGCCACTGGGCAATCTTCGCGTGGTTTCCCGAAAGCAGGATTTCAGGAACCTTCATCCCTGCGAAATCAACGGGTCGTGTGTAGCACGGTGCCTCTAACAAATTGGGATCGGAAAATGATTCCTCGACGGCAGATTGCGAATCACCGAGCGCACCCGGCAGCAGCCGGATCACCGCATCACTAAGCACCGCAGCGGCAATCGCCCCGTTCGTCAGCACGTAGTCGCCGATGGAGATTTCCTCATCGATGAGCGTCTCGACGACGCGGTGGTCGATGCCCTCGTAGTGGCCGCAAACGATGAGGAGATGCGTTTCCGAGGAAAGCTCTCGGACGCGTGCCTGTTTCAGCGGAGCACCCTGCGGGGTCATCAGGATGGTGTGGGTGTTTTCCTGCTTCAGCTCCGTGATCGCCGCATGCAGCGGCCCGGGCTGAAGAACCATCCCCGGTCCGCCGCCGCAGGGCGAGTCATCGACGCGCCTGTGCTTGTCCTGCGACCAATCCCGCAGATTGTGACCATGGATTTCCACCAACCCCGCATCGCGGGCGCGCTGGATGATGGAATCGCTCAGCGGTGAAAGCGCGATTTCTGGAAAGAGGGTGAGTATATCGATTTTCATCGTAGCGGCGGATTGTATCCGCCATTCCAAGGGAAGGGAAGGGAAGCGTTTGGCATGGCGGATACAATCCGCCGCCATCTGGAGATAGTTGGTAGTTGCCTAATTTGAATCCAGACAAGTTAAGCTCCTAAACAAGTGGGATTAGTCTGGATCAAGACGTGATCCAGTATTTGACGAGATTTAAGAATTCTGGCACTGAGCGATCGGCTCCGCGCCAGCTGAACCCCAACGCACTGCGTCGGGTATTCAAGTAGGTTGGGCGGGGTTTTCTTTTTCGGAACTCCCGAATGCATCTTTTTAGGTCAAAGCCGGTATTTACTCCTCTTGCCAATGATCATCACGATGGTTAAACTTCTTGGGAGAAATGGGAAAAATACAGAAAACCGCGGATTAAAAGCCACTGAACAGAAGCTTGGGCAGCGCAAGGAAAGCCAAACAGGATGAGTTTTACACTCAGCTTTCAGATATCGAGAAGGAACTCAAGCACTACACGAAGCACTTCGAGGGCAAGACAGTGCTGTGCAACTGCGACGATCCCCGCGTCAGCAATTTTTTCCACTTCTTTTCCTACAACTTTGAGAAGTTGAAACTGAAAAAACTCATCACCACCTGCTACAAGAACCAGGACACCGATTTATTCAGCACTCACGAGGCGGAAAAGGGGGTCTACCTCGTTTATGAAGGCGACAAGAACGGAAACCGAGTCCCTGATCCGACTGAGATCGGCGTGCATGAGTTCGACGGCGACGGCGACTTCCGTAGTGAGGAATGCATCGCGCTACTGAAAGAAGCCGACATCGTTGTCACCAATCCGCCGTTCTCCCTGTTTAGGGAATATGTTCAGCAGCTTATCGACCATGGGAAAAAATTCCTCATCATAGGGAACCATAACGCGATAACCTACAAGGAGACATTCGCGCTGATAAAGGCCAACGAAATCTGGTTAGGCTATTCACATCCCGTGGCCTTTGTCGTGCCGGATCATTACGAGCAGCGTAGCGTCAGAAGTTGGCGTGACGATAACGGCACAAATTGGCGCAGCCTGGGGAACGCATGTTGGTACACGAATCTGGATATCGCAAAGCGACACGAGGAACTGATTCTCTTCAAATCATATTCCCCCGAACATTATCCAACCTACGATAATTACGAAGCTATCGAGGTAGGGAAGTTTGCTGACATACCCATGGATTATGACTACTCAATGGGAGTTCCCGTTACCTTCTTGGAACACCATAATCCCGAGCAATTTGAGATTTTAGGAATCACGGATCGCGGAAACGAGTGGGGGCTAAAGACCAGGGAGTATAAGCGTGCAGACGTCCCTAATCCTGGTGATTTGAATCGCCGCGCGGCGATCAAGACCGACAAAACGTACAAGGCGACATACGCGCGCCTTTTGATCAGAAAAATAAAATGAAGATCGAACTCCACGAAATAAAAGTAAGCGAACTCTTTGAGGGCTTCGAGGACAAGGATGAGGCTGGCGTCGTTGGCTTTGGCGAGAAGCTCGACATCCGGCCGCCTTATCAGCGTGAGTTCATTTACAAGGATCTGCAGCGGAATGCAGTGATGGACACGGTCAGGAAAGACTACCCGCTCAATGTCATGTATTGGGCGGTTCGCGAGGATGGCAATCTGGAAGTGATCGACGGGCAACAGCGGACGCTATCCATCTGCCAGTACGTCAACGGTGACTATTCAATCAACGGTCTGGCGTTTCACAACCTTCAGGACGACCAACAACAGCAGATCCTCGATTACACGCTGATGGTTTATTTTTGCACGGGCGCGCCTAGCGAAAAGCTGGAGTGGTTCAAAACGATCAACATCGCTGGCGAAGAGCTCTACGACCAAGAAATGCGGAACGCGGTTTATGCGGGACCTTGGACGGCTGATGCGAAGCGGTATTTCAGCAAGACTGGTTGTGCGGCATACCGGCTGGGGAGCGATTACCTCACTGGAAGACCGATCCGCCAGGATTACCTTGAAACGGCCATCGCTTGGCATGCGGACGGGACAATCGACGACTACATGTCCAAGCACCAGCATGATGAGAACGCCGGTGAGATCTGGCATTACTTTCAGAGTGTCATTGCGTGGGTCAAAGCCACATTCCCGAACCACCGAACTCCAATGAAGACAGTCCCATGGGGTGACCTTTATAACCGGTTCAAAGGAAAAACGCTCAATCCTGACACGCTGGAGGAGCGGGTCGCCGAATTGATGGAGGACGAAGATGTGACGAGGCAAACCGGAATCTATTCCTACGTTCTGGATGGGAAGGAAAGACACCTCAGCATCCGTGCTTTCACGCCCAAAATGAAGAGGCAAGCATACGAGAGGCAGAAGGGAATCTGTCCGGCGTGCAAAGAGCATTTCGAATTCTCAGGGATGGAAGGCGACCACATCACCCCATGGCATGAGGGTGGTAGAACCATTGCGGCGAACTGCCAGATGCTCTGCAAAGACGACAACCGGAAGAAGTCGGGAAAATAAAATTCACGGCAAGTCCAATGGATTTCCCATTGGGCGAAACGGACTCCCTGAAACTTTAGCCTTGCCTAAATTAATAGATTACACCGAATTTCTTAGATGAGTGAAACTCCCAAAAGAGGGATCGTTTTCCGCGATCCAGTCCACAACCTGATTCACCTTGATGAGGACGACGGATTTCTCTTGGAGCTGATCGATACGTTGCCGATGCAGAGACTGAGGCGGATACGCCAACTCGGGGTGAGTTGGCTCACCTATCACGGCGCGGAGCACAGCAGGTTCTCCCACTCCATGGGAGTCCTGCATGTGGCGGGGAAGATCCTATCTACCCTAAAGAAGCGTTACCGTGAGAATGAAGAGGTTTCCGGACTTTTGGAAAAGAACCGCAGAACGGTTCTCGCAGCTGCTCTTTTGCACGATATCGGCCACGCGCCATTTTCCCATGCGATGGAGCGCCTTTTCAAAGCGAACGCGGATCACGAGAAGCGAACAATCAGTCTGCTGAAAAACCCGGAACTTGGAATCCCGGAAAAGTTGGCAAAAGTTGGCGTGGACGTAGAGGAAGTGGCCTCGGTTTTGCAAAAACTGCATAGCCGCAGATTTCTCTGTGACATTGTAAGCAGTCAGCTTGATGCGGACAGGATGGACTATCTACTAAGGGATTCGCTTTTCACCGGGGTGGAATACGGACAGTACGACCTCGATTGGGTAGCGGCGCACCTCTGCTTAGGTAAAGAACCTTTGAGCAGAGATGACGGAGAACAGAATGAGCCGGTTCTCAGACTGTGCCTAGATGAGAAGCGTGGCCTTTACGCCGCCGAGCAACTAATTATCGCCCGCTATCACATGACCATGCAGGTCTACTTCCACCGGACGACCCGCATGTGGGAAGCGCTTCTGCTTTGCCTTCTGAAAAAGGCCGCATCAGTCAGCGTGGAAGCGGGCGATCTCCTTGACGACAGACTTCCGGGCACACCACCAGTGCTTTTGGAATTCCTTAAAACTTCCGGCGCGATAAGTGACAGGGATTTTCTTCGCCTAGACGATGGCACTCTCACTACGGCGATGGAGGGCTGGAGGGAATCAGGGGATCAGTTTATCGCGGAGCTGTCCGCTGCTTTCCTTGAGCGCAGGAAAAAACTTCCTGATGGCACAAGGGTTTTCGAATGTATCGAACTGACGAAAAAAGACCCTGTGGATTTCGGGAGACTCATGGGCACGTTGGAAGGGGCGACAAAAGACTTTCCCGCGTGGAAGTGGGAATTGGATGAAATCAGCAAATGGGCATCGTATAAGGATTTCTTTCACACCTTGAAAAAAACCAAAGGGAAGGAAAACGCGGAGAATACTACATCCATAATGCTTTCAGACGGAAATCTCGATTCAATCGCAGAGCCGGTTGAATTCCGTTCTTTCCTTTTCAAATCAATGGCCGAAAACAGTGAGGACGTTGTGAGGCTGTATGCCCACCACACCGTAGCAGCTGAGATTAATTCGCTTGTCCTAAAATTTAATTTGGCTTAACTGTTTTTATGCACTACTCCATTATCCTGCCGCTCCTGATCCAAGAGCTTGGTCAGATTGAGGGACGTAAGAAGTTTCAGAAGATTGTTCACATCCTGCAATGTGCTGGAGCACCCTTCGACGAACGGTTTGAATTCGCGCAGTTCGGACCATTTTCCTCTACCCTGAAAGCTGAAATCGACCATCTCGATGTTTTCGAAATTCTGAGCGAAGAGCAGAGAGTCAACACCTACGTTTTTTCCAGTGGCAAACGTTTGCCAGAACTCAGGCAGGCAGGCCTTTTGAGCGAGTCTCCGGCTTGGTCTGGGTTCGCAAAAGGACTCAATGGCAAATCAGCCAGTGAACTTGAGGCTCTGAGTACGACACTTTTTCTTCTGGAAAGGGGCTACCAAGGCGAGGCTCTAGATACCAAATTCGAGGAGCTTAAAGCGCATCTTTTGGAATTCTACGAGAACGCGAAAGAACAAGGGTTAGCAATTCTCCAGAATCGCGGAAAATGGCAACCGTTACAGGCCGCCGTATGAATCCGCCGCATGAATCCGCCGAATACCTGGAAAGAGGTCAGCGCAAGTTATGATTCCGGGAACAAGCCGGCGAAAGCGCGATCTCGAGGAAGAGGGTGAGGATGTCGATGCGCATGTTTCTAATCGTCCTGTGCCAGCATCAAATGAAAAGTCGCGATGATGCGTGCGGAGGAAGAGAAGATCCTCGGCTCACCTAGGTGGCGGGTTGATATGGCTTGTAAAGTCCTATGTGTGCCGTAGCTTGGAGCGCAAAGAAATCCGAAACATACGCCATTACTTTCGACCCCGTGCCCGCCACCAAAACGAAAAAGACCGTCGAGAATCCGATGAAGGGACTGCGCGCCCGGCTGTCCGAGGCAGGGATCAAGCGGAAGTATCTCAACGAAACCGTATTGCCCTCTTGGTGGGATGAATCGCTGGCGCTGACGCCCGGCGGATTCCGCGAGGTGACTGCCTATATTTCCGCACACATCGGCTACAGCCTTAAATCGCTACTAGATCCGACCTCCGAGCTGGCCTTTTCCCAAGCCGGGAATGTGAAATACAAGAAGGCGAAGGGAAAAACGGAAGATGATGTCTGCCTTTCCACCCAGATTGCCTTGGCCTTGGCACGTGCGGTCGCAAGGGCATTCTCAGATAATCCCGCTTTCGAAGCCCTGCCACCACCGACGGAGTGGCGTGAAAAACTACTGGCGAGGTCTGACAGGGATTGGGTCTGCCTCCGCCATATCCTCCGGTATTCCTGGGAGGCGGGGATTCCCGTTGTTTTTCTCAAAAACCTCCCGACAGCCGCAAAAAAACCGGACGCACTGACCACCATGGTGGGCGACAGGCCGGTGATTGTGATCCTGAACGGAAGGAAAAGTCCTTCATGGATCGCGTTCATCGTAGCCCACGAGCTCGGGCACATACATCACGGCCATCTGAAGCCGGGACAAACCCTTGTGGATGAGAAAATCGATTCCAACTCCGCCGAACAGGAGGAGATCGATGCAAACGCCTACGCCGCGCTTCTTCTTACCGGGCATAGCAACCTCGGTCTGCATTCGGTCAGCAGAATGAACACGAAGCAGCTCGCCTCCCAGGCGAAGGAGTTCGGTAAGAACTACCGCGTCGCTCCCGGCGTGGCCGCTCTGAACTACGGCTTTAACACAAGGGAGTGGGCGCTATCGAACGGTGCCTTGAGTGTTCTTGAAAAGGAGGATGATGCCGGATTGGATCTCGCCGGAGCGACAAGGGAGAATCTTGATGCCGCTGAAGTCAGCGAGGAAGCATGGGAGTTCATCTCCCGCACCACCGGCCTTGGTGCATGATCTATTTCAGCGATCGCGACGTGGTTCTGAAACTCGCGTCCTGCGGTTTCCTTCCGCTTTTGCCCGAACTTCTCGGTGTCTCCGGGAGCGAACTGGAGGTGCGTTATCTTGCCAGCCTGAGGGGAAATCTCAAACGGATGTCGCAAAAGCTGGGCAAAGCGGAGTTCCAGAAGGCTTTGGCCGATTTCTGTGATAGCCACGCGGTGCTGGACGGTGCCGGAAGCGTGGATCGCGAGCAGGAGTTGCTGGACGGTGGGATGGATCCCGGTGAGGCGCTTTTGTTCGCAGAGGCGGAACATACCGGAGGCGTGGTGGTGACCGGTGACAAGCGGGCGTTGAAAGACTACAAGAGGCTCTCAAGTGTCAGCCAACGTGGACGCATCAAGGTGATCTGCTGGGAGCAATTGCTTCTCCAAGTTCGCCGGATGCAGGGCTACGAACGCTTGAAATCGGGTTGCTGCGAAGGGATTTCCTGCGACGGATTGCTATCTCTGGCATTCAGCAGCGGCTTGGCAACCGGGGAAAAACATGCCATCGACGCGATCATTTCGTATTTGGGAGGTGTACAAGAGCACTCGGCGGATATCCTGTTTGATTTTGGCTGATCTGAACCGGTTGAAGAAGTTCTGCGCAGTGGCAGGAAGGATGATCTGAGGAGGGAGGTATCAGAAGGGTCACGGAGGATGCCGGTCGCCCATTGGCGGAAGAGGATTGAACCGCCAAGGACGCGAAGTAAGAAAAGTTTTTGGGAGATGATGAATAAATATGTGGGATTTCAATCCGTCTCTCCCTTTGGATTTTGTGATTTGAATTTTGAATTTTTCCAGAAATCCAGTCTTTCCTTGATCCGCTTTTCCATGCCTTGCTCGCCTGGCTGGTAGTAGGTGCGGCCGTCGGGGAGGTAGGACTGGGGGACGTAGTGACCTTCGTAATCGTGGGAGTAGAGATACTTCATGGAGTCCTCCGGTTTGCCTGTGAGTTTTTTGGAAGTCGGGCTGCGGAGGTGCTCCGGGACGGCGAGGGTGCGGCCGGTCTCGACATCCTTGATCGCGGCTCCAAGGGCGGCGTAGGCGCTGTTGGACTTGGGTGAGGTCGCGAGATAGACGGTGGCGTGGGCGAGCGGGATACGTCCCTCGGGCATGCCGATGAATTCGAGGGCGTGGTGGGCATCAAGCGCAACGCGGAGTGCTCCGGAATCGGCGAGACCGATGTCCTCGGAGGCGGCGATGACGAGGCGGCGGGAGATGAAACGGGGATCCTCGCCGGCGTGAAGCATTTTCGCGAGCCAGTAGAGAGCGGCATCGGGATCGGAGCCGCGGATGGATTTGATGAAGGCGGAAATGGTGTCGTAGTGGCCATCGTCGCCGTAGTGGACGGCTTTTCGCTGTATCGATTCCTCGGCGATTTCCAAAGTGATGTGGACGGCGGACGTGGAACCGACGGTGGCGAGCTCAAGAGCGGTGAGGGCTTTGCGGACGTCGCCGTCGGAGAGCTTGGCGAGGTGGAGTATCGCTTCGGGATCCGCGGTGATCGGCATCTTGCCGAGGCCGCGTTCGGGATCGGCGATCGCCTTTTCTAACAGATTTGAGATGGATGTTTCATCGACTGCCTCGAGCTGGAAGATCTGCGAGCGGGAGACCAGCGGGGAGTTGACGTAGAAATAGGGGTTGTGGGTGGTTGCGCCGATGAAGCGCACGGTGCCGCGCTCGAGATGGGGGAGGAGAACATCCTGCTGGGCTTTGTTGAAGCGGTGGATCTCGTCGATGAAAAGGATGGTGGTCTCGCCCCGGAGGTCGCGGTTCATCTTCGCCTGCGCGATTTTCTCGCGGATCTCGGCAACGTTTGACTCCACCCCGTTGAGCGACTCGAAGCGCGAGCCGGTGGTGCGGGCGATGACGTTGGCGAGCGATGTTTTCCCCGTGCCGGGCGGGCCATAGAAAATGAGGGAGGCGAAGCGATCCGCCTCGATGGCGCGGCGGAGGAGCTTCCCTTCCCCCAATATGTGATCCTGACCGAGAACATCATCAAGGGTTCGCGGCCTCATGCGTGCGGCAAGCGGCTCGGAGATCTCCGGCTTGCCTGCTTTCGCCTGTGGGGTGGAAAAGAGATCGGACATTGGCTTCGCCAAACCCTAGATTTTAAAGCCCAAACTCCAAGGGAAGAAATCACCCGAGCTTCTCGACCTTGATGCGTTTCCAGAACATCCGGTCACGCCAGTCATCGAAGACCGCGGTGTGAACCGTCAGTGCGCGGCGGGTTTCGGCCTTTTCACCGGAGACGATGATTTCGTTCATGCTTTCCTCCGTGCGGAGGGAGCGGACGCAGGGGAAACGCCCCAGCAATGCCTTCCGCGTCGCGGACTGGCGGGCGCGATGCCCGGGGCCGATCACGAGATTTGTAATGAGAATTCCGCCCGGCGCGAGGGACCGCTCCACCTGCTCGAGCCATTGCAAATCGCACTCGCCGGGGCGGAAAACATCGTCATCTCCCGCGAGATAGAGATCGTCGATGATGACATCGAATTTGCGGGTGTTGCTTTCCATCCACTCGAAGGCGTCTGCGATGACAATCTCCGTACCGGTTTTGGCGAGTGCCATCTCCTTGCGGGCGCGGTCGATGAGCTCGCCGTCGAGATCGATGCCGGTGAGAGAAACATCGGGCAGCAGGTGGCGCAGAGTGCGTAGCGCGGTGCCGCCCGCGACGCCAAGCATGAGAATGGATGCAGGCTTGCCGGTGGGATGCAGCAGCGCGCCAGCCGCAATGAGATCCCATGCGAGGCCGGTCAGAAAACGCTTTTTGTGGAACGAAGCATGGATGGCTCCGGCCACCCGGAACTCGGTCGCCAGCTCCGATTTCCAGACAGTGATTTTCTGGAAGCGGGTTTCAAACTCTCCGACCCGTCTCATATCCCGTCATACCTAACGAAATTCCGCGCCCGGTGGAAGGATGATTTACATTTCCGGCGATGGTTATGGTTTGCCCGCCTGAAGCGAAACCGCTAAGAACCGCGCCATGGATCAATGGTACTACGCGAAGGACGGACAGCAACACGGGCCGATTACTTTGGGGGAATTGCAGGGCCTTCTCAGGAGCGGCGCGCTGAATCCCACCGGCGACCTGGTCTGGAACCCAAGCATGACCGACTGGCTGCCTGCCGTTCAGGTGCCTGCGCTCAACGGCGGTGCTGCGAATGCGCCCGTTTCCGGAGAAGCCCATGGCAGCCATCCGTTCGCATACCCGACAGCCTCCGGTGCTGTGGAGGAAATCGTCACGGGCAGCGAACCGATCATACCGACCGCCTGTGTGAAACGGGCTTTCGATCTGACGATCCGGCATCTCGGAGCCATGATCGGAATCACACTTCTCTATTTCATCGTCTCGTGGCTGGTCGGTGAAATGCTCGGCCTCGCCGACGAGGCGCTCGGCATGAGTCCGGGGCGCGACATGCCCGCCGAAATACCGATCGGAACCGATCCATGGGAGGCATTCAAACAAGAATATGCCAAAGAAAGCATGAGCATTCCAATGACCATCGTCTCATACATCGTAATGGTGTTTTTTATGCTCGGTTTCACAAAAATCGGGCTCAACGTCGTTTCCGGAAAGCCGTTCGGAGTCGGGATGCTATTCGGCGGCGGGAAGTGGCTGATGCATGGCTTCATCGGATACGTGCTCTACTCACTGATGATCATTGTGGGGATGGCCCTGTTCATTTTTCCTGGTTTTTACCTGATGTTCCGCTTCGGGATGTACCAGAACGCAATCGTGGACAGGAATCTCAACGCCATTGAAGCATTCCGATACAGCTCGCAAATCACGGCCAACAACAAGGTCAACCTTTTCGTCCTCTTCCTGTTCGCGATCCTCGTCATGACCGCCGGTTGCGTCGCCCTCTTCGTCGGCATCCTCTTCGCCTATCCGGTGATCTGGCTCTCGTGGATCGTGGCCTACCGCTGGATGCAATATGGCGGCCGTGCGGTCTTGGATGATCCCGCCACGGGGCAGCCACTTCTGAGCGCCGCTCCCGAGTAGCGAAAACCACGAGAAACAGCAAGATATGCGCAGTCTCAAACGGAGGCTGCGTAGCGGTTTTTTCGTGGCTCTGTAAGGATTTTTTCGTGCCGCGACATTCGCGGCGCACACTTAAATCAAACAGCAGACAAACCATGAAAATCCGCAACATTACCACTCTTACCGGAATCCTCGTTTCTTGCGCTTCCACTGCATATGCGGGTGGCTTCGCCCAGCCCCAGGCTCTCGATGTTTCCGAGGAAATCCCCTTCGAGAACGCCCGCCGCCCGATCTCCAACCCGACCCTGTTCGACCTCGCCCTGCCGACGACGAACATTCACCCGTTTTTCATGCACCACAACCTGCCCAGCACAGTGAATACCACGGCGGGCAATCTGGCCATGGGCGGTGACGTACAGATCTACGCGCTGCAGTTCGAATACGCCCTCAGCGAGCGGCTTTCCATCGTCGCGAGCAAGGACGGCTTTGTGGATATCAACGCGGGCAACACCGCGCTGTGGTCCGATGCATCCGGCTTTGCCAACCTCGGTGCCGGGCTGAAATACGCGTTCATCTACGATCCGGCCAACGAGTTCGTGCTCAGCGGAACCGCAGTCGTTGAGCTGCCAACCGGCAATGACGATGTTTTCCAGGGTCAGGGCGATGGGGTGGTGAACCTGATCGTATCCAGCCTGAAGATGTGGGATGACTTTCAGCTCGCAGGAGCTGCGGGCGCGCGCATCGCAATCAACGACGACCAAAGCTCCAGCACGTTTGTCAGCGCCCATGCTAGTTATGAGGTCAACAACTGGTTCATCCCGCTTGTGGAACTCAACTGGCACCATGTGATTTCACCGGGAGATGGAACCCCGGCGTTCAACTCGCAAGCAGGTGGCCTGGTTCCGGTAGTGGCAACCTTCGAAGGATCCGATCTGTTGAACTTCGGCGCCGCAAACTCAGACGATAACCGCGACCTCGTCACCGCCGCTTTCGGTTTCCGCTCGCGCCTTTCAGATCGCATCGATCTCGGCGTGGCTTATGAAATTCCACTGACTGCTGAGGACGTCGGCATCATCGAAGACCGCCTCACCCTCGATCTCATCTGGAAATTCTGATTTCATGTTGTATCGGTAAAAATCCCGGGTGGATCCGTTCCGCCCGGGGTTTTTTGTGCCTCCATCTCGGAAATATCGGCCAAAACTCACCGTTAGGCAGCTTGACGGCAGTCCGATCCCAAATCATAGTGTTCCCCAGTCAACCGGCTGGATTGCAGTCCAACCGTAAACATCCAACGACTACCAGCAACTCTATGAAAACCAAGCTCCTCCTAAGCCTGCCGCTCGTCGGCTGTTTCGCTTTCGTCTCCTGCTACCCCGTCCATGAAGGTCCGCGCAAGCCTAGCAAGCCGAATGGCGATGAGACCGTGACCAGCGAGGATCAGCAAAATCTCCAAGAACAGCGCGACCGCATGAAAGAGCGCGATGAGCAGAAGTTGGAAGAGGACACGGCGGAAATGAAGAAACTCGACGCCGATACGACCACGACCACGCCGAAGGAAGACACCAAGAAGGGCGACTACGCCTTCGCAACCCCTGTTCCCGGCAAAGAAGGCTTCGTCTTCAGCCCCTACAACAACAAGCTGGTCGATGTCCGCGATATCCCAAGCGGCACCTTGGTGCAGGATCCGACCTATCCGGCGGCTGAGAAAAAGTATTTCCGCGTGCCCTAAGCCGTAGATCCCTAGGCAGACCTTCGATTTTCAACCGGCCGGGTCCAACCCCTTGGATCCGGTCATTTTTATGAGCACATCCTTCCAACGTATCACCATCCTGGGCGGCGGCTTGCTGGGTGGATCCATTGCTCTCGCCCTGCATGGAAAGGCCGATGTTCGACTTTGGTTCAGAAAGCCCGAGGCCGTCGGATCAGCGAAAGCGTTCGGCATCGGCAATGCCACTTCCAATCTCACGGAAGCCGTTTCCGAAGCCGACCTACTCATCCTTGCGGTGCCCGTCGGCGCGATGCCCGCCCTCCTTACCGCAGCCATCGAAGCCGGGCTTCCCGCCGACTGCGTGGTCACCGATGTCGGATCAGTGAAACAGGCGGTTCATGATTCGCTGGCACCGATCTTGGGAAAATCGGGCAATCCGTTCATCGGTAGCCACCCCATGGCAGGCTCCGAGCGCAACGGCCTCACTGCGGCAAAAGCCGATCTTTTTCAGAAAGCCGCGTGTATTCTCACTCACGAGTCCGAAGTTCCCGATGAGTTGATGGAGCACCTGGAGCTGTTCTGGAGATCCCTCGGCTGCAGGACCGCTTGGATGTCTGCCGGAAATCATGACCAACTCGTTGCGAGGATCAGCCACCTTCCCCACCTTGTCTCAGCAGCGACGGCGAAAACTGCGCTCCGCGATACCTCTGCCGGGAAATTCGGCGGCGGTGGACTCCGCGATACCACCCGCATTGCATCCGGAAATCCGGAGATGTGGGCGGAAATCCTCACCGAGAACCGCGAAGCAGTGATCCCTGCTCTCAGGGAAACCATCGCGGAACTGCGTGAAATCCTTGCCACGCTCGAAAAGCCCGACCAAGAACTTGCGCAGCACTGGCTTGCCGAAGCCAAGGCGCTCCGTGACACCCTGAAATAACTTTCCCAGAAACGATCCATGTCCACCCTACGCGTCAAAGCCATCTCCTCGCTGCATGCCGAGTTCAGCGTGCCCGGGGACAAGAGCATTTCCCACCGTGCCGCAATACTCGGCGGTCTCTCGAACGGCACCTGCGAGATCTCGAATTTCCTCCCCAGCGAGGATTGCCTCAACACGCTCAAGGCTATGCGGGCGCTCGGCGCTCGTTTCGATGTGATCGAGAAACTCGAAGGCTACGGCCCAACGAAACTCCGCATCCACGGCCGCTCGATGAAACTCGCCGCTCCGGAAGCGCCCATCGATTGCGGCAACGCCGGCACCGGAATGCGCCTGCTGGCGGGTCTGCTGGCGGGGCAGGATTTCACCTCGGAGCTGTTCGGCGACGCCTCGCTGTCCTCCCGCCCGATGGGCCGGATCACGGTGCCGCTCGCGGAAATGGGCGCGAACTTTGAAACGCTTGGTGAGAAGCCCGGTTGCGCACCGCTGAAAATCCACGGCAGCAAGCTCAAGCCTATCAGCTACGAGATGCCGGTCGCTTCCGCGCAGGTAAAAAGCGCCGTGCTGCTGGCAGGCCTATTCACCGAAGGCACCACCTCTGTCATCCAGCCTGCGGTTACAAGAGATCACACGGAGCGTATGTTCGCCGCTTTCCGAGTTTCCTGCCGCACACAGGATAACAAGATTAGCCTGCCCGGTGGCCAGATGCCGGAATCCTGCGATTTCTCCGTTCCCGGCGATATTTCATCCGCCGCTTTCTGGCTCGTGGCCGCCGCCGCGCTAGAAGGTTCTCGCCTGCTGATCAAGGACGTCGGCCTGAACCCGACCCGCACCGCCATCCTTAAAGTTCTTGGCCGCATGGGCGCCCATATGACGGAAACCGTGCACAGCAAGAACGGCGAGCCGATCGGCAACATCGAGATCCACGGCGCACCGCTCACCGGCACCACCCTGCTGCCGGAGGAAATCCCCAACCTGATCGATGAGATCCCTGTAATCGCCGTTGCCGCCGCTTTGGCAAAAGGCCAAACCCACATCCGCAACGCCCGCGAGCTCCGCGTGAAGGAAACCGATCGCATCACCACGACCGTCGAAAATCTCCGTAAAATGGGTGTCGATGTCGAGGAGTTCGAGGACGGGATGACGATACACGGCGGCAGCCGCCTAAAAGCGGCGTCCATCGAATCCCACGGCGACCACCGCATCGCCATGGCGTTCTCCATCGCAGGGCTTTTCGCCAAGGGCGAGACGGTCATCCACGGCACCGACTGCATCAACACCTCCTATCCCGGCTTCGCACACCATCTTGAGGCCATCCGCAGCGAGCGGAGAAACCCGGCAGATTTCATTCTCCCGACGACAGCACCATGACCTACCACGCCATTGCCATCGACGGGCCGGCAGCCTCCGGGAAAAGCACTCTCGCACGAACACTTGCAGAGAAGTTAGGGCTCGTGATGGTGAACTCAGGTGCGATGTACCGGGCAGTCACCTGGAAAATTCTTTCGGAAAAAATCGACCCCAAGGACTCGGCGGCAGTTGCCGAGAGCCTCGGCAAAATGAACATCGTCTGCGGAAGAGACGGAGTTCTCTCAACGATACGGATCGATGATGGAGACCCCACACCTTTCCTCCGCAACCCAGAAATCAATGCCAACGTCTCCACGGTCTCGGCGATCCCGCAGGTACGTGAGAAACTGGTTCGCCTCCAGCGCGATTACCTGCAGCGCACACATGTCGTCATGGAGGGACGTGACATCGGCTCCGTGGTTTTCCCGAACACCCCTTTCAAGATCTACATCGATGCGGATCCCTCAGTGAGAAACAGCCGCCGCTCCGATGACGGGGAAGAAGATTCCGTGGAAAAACGCGACGCTGCGGACAGCTCACGAACTACAGCGCCGCTCAAGGTCGCCGATGGTGCAACCGTTCTGGACACTTCGAAACTCACCGTCGAGGGCGTCGTAGAGGCCGCCGTTTCCATTCTCAAGGGACAGGGTTTCCCGCTTCACGGAACACTACCCCCGGAGCTCTCCGAAGAACCGCACATCCCGATGCGCTGGATCTACTGGCTCGGATGGATGGCCTTTGGTGCCTCATACCGCACGCTCTTCGGTCTGCGTATCATCGGCGATGAGAACTTGATCAAATCCGGGCCGGTGCTAGTCGCCTCGAACCACCAGAGCTTCCTCGATCCGCCGCTGATTGGAAACCTCTACAAAACCGAGATGGTGTTCTTCGCCCGCAAGACGCTCTTCAAGGGTATCGGAAAATGGCTTTACCCGCAGTGGAATGCCATCCCCGTCGATCAGGACAGGCCGGACATGGGATCAATCAAGACGGTGATCAGGAAACTCAAGCAGGGCTGGCGGGTGCTGGTTTTCCCCGAAGGTGCGCGGACACTCGACGGGAAAATTGGAGAGGCCGCCGCCGGGGTCGGCATGATCGCTGCAAAAGCAGGCGTTCCCATCCAACCGGTGCGAATCTTCGGCGCCGACAAAGCGCTGCCACGGGGTACCGGAAAAGTCACACTCGCACGTATCACCGTGAAAGTCGGCAAGCCCATTATCCTCTCCCCGGAGGAGCTGAAATCCTATTCTGGCAAGGAAGGCTACCAAGCCCTCACCGACCGCATCATGGACGCCATCAAGGCGCTCTGAAAAGCAACTACGGGAAACCTAGTGCCCTGTCAGGCCTCAAACTTATGGCACCCTCACTAGCGCCAGCTTGCGGAACGCGCGACTCCAGTCGCGCAGGTCACTTCTTTGGAGCGGCACCCTGCGCGACTGGAGTCGTGCGTTCCTGCGTCCGGCTGCGAAGGTGACGTTTCTGGAGAGCAAGCTTTCGAGTCTCCAATACCCGTGGACGGCTCCAATCAGGCAGACTTCCTTTTACCCTAAAATTTCGTCCTGAAAGAGCACTAGTCCTCAACTTTCTTGATCGGATTCGTAACCCGGTAGCCCTCATCATGCGCGATATAACCGGCAGCGGCACCTGCGGCCAGAGGCAGGCAGGATGAGAGGCCGAGCAGCGCAAGGGCTGCCGTGGAGAAAAGTGCGAGGCGGCGGATACTGATTTTTGATTTCATAGAACTCGTTCGGTTTCGTTTGATCTAACGCTAAGATTAGCGACCACTGTGTTTCAACGCAATCGGCTTTTTATCCGGCCAAGGCATCAGTAATCGCCTTTGCAAGCTCTGCGCTGTCGGGCTTGGTTGCGGATCCAAACCTGGCAACCGGCTTGCCATTCTTATCGATGAGGATCTTGCTGAAATTCCATTTCACATTGCCCGGAAACGCCCCGCCAGGACCGGTGAGCGCCTCGTAGAGCTTATGTTGCTCATCACCTTTGACGTGGATCTTCGCCATAATCGGGAAGGTCACACCGTACTTCGATTTGCAGAAAGTCTGGATCTCCTCGATCGTGCCCGGCTCCTGGCCGCCGAAGTCGTTGCAAGGGAAGCCGAGTATCACCAGCCCTCCGTCCTTCTTCTCCTCATAGAGCTTCTGAAGCCCTTCATACTGCTTGGTGAAGCCGCACTTCGAGGCGACGTTCACGAGAAGCACGGCCTTGCCCTTGAAATCCGCGAGACTTGTCTTCTCGCTGGCGGCGTTTTCGAATGAAATTTTGGTGATGTCCGCGGCGAAGGCTGAGGAAGCAAGGACGACAGCTGGAATGATGATTCTGTAAAGCATGCAGTAAGCTACCCCGCCTTCTCCCGCTGGCAAGTTGGGAAACCGCCGGAGACCCTGCACTGCTGCTGCATCCGTTTTCCTTACACCAGTACAAACCAAGGGCGCCGGATCCCTTGAATTTCCGGCGCCCTTGGGCCCTTTGGGGGGCTATGTGCTATCCCTTACACGCCTACTATTCTAACCATATTTCTGCCCCTGACAACCCCGTGATCGCGTAGGGTCGGGAGTTGACAAAGGTGCGGGAGAGGCTTGGCATATAGAGGTGCGTGCGACAAAAGTGCCCGAAAGCGGAGCGAAGAGAAAATTGTTGGATGCCGCCGAGCTGCTGGTGGCCCGCGATGGGTTTGCGTCCGTTTCCATACGGGATATCACCGGTGCCGCTGGTGCCAATGTGGCGGCTGTCAATTATCACTTCGGCAGCCGCGAGGGTCTCATGGATTTGGTGATCTCTCGCATCTTGGAACCCCTGTGCGTGGAACGCACACAGGCTCTCGGGAGCCTGGGAAAGTCAGCTCCTGCCGAAGCTTTGATCCGAGCCTATGTGGCCGCACTGCCACTAACAGCAACCGCCCTCGGCATGGAAGAGCGCCTTTTCTCCCGGCTTGCCGGTCGTATTCTCGCACTTGCCGATGAGGCCATGCCGCCCTTGCTCGCTGCGGCGAGGCGCGATGTGGGTGCTTGCTACTTTGACGCAATGACGCGGTCGGACAAGACGAAGACAGAGGATTGGGCATTCTTCGAAGCCGGCATCGCGCAATCCCTCATCACCGAGGCGGATACGGGAAAAATGGCCGCATTGCTGGAAGACTGGATTGCTTTCGGAATCCGCGGGCTTGCCGCTGCGGGAGTTTCACGGGAAAAGAAAGAGGATCCTCAGGGTATGCTTTTCGATCTCTGAGCAAGGTCAGGTAGCCGGCGGCAGCTCGTCCTTAGGAATCAGCGCGTAGACATTGGTTCCTGCGGAAACTTTGCCAGGCTCCGGTGGCGCAGGGCGCAGGCCTTTGGAGTCCGCGAAGAACATCACGAGGGAGCTCGGATAAGTTTCGAGAAACGTCTCAAAATCGAATTGCTCAGTCATCTGCGATTTTTTCATCTGACCGCCCTCTGCGACGATCTTCGAAAGCAGTGCGTGGTTCGGGCGGTTCACGAACAAGTTCTGGCTGCGGATCTCATCGGCGATCGATTTGCGGTGATGGCCTTCCAGTTCCGCAGGCGCCAGTTGCCATACCCCCGCCCGGCTGAACTGGTGAATGAAGCGCTGTGCCGCCATCGAGTTGACCTCGTCGTTCGTCGTCCCAGCCACCAGCGTTCCGATGCCGTTGAGGTCGAGTTCCTCCTCAGCGAACTCCGAGAGAATATTTGCACGCTGCGCCTCTAGCCCGAGCATCTTTGCGGCGGAAATGTTCGGGTAATTTGTGTCGAGCAACAGCACCCGATGACCGTCGTCATGCAGGCACTTCGCCGCCAGGCGTGCCCATGGATCCGCTCCCGCGAAAAGGATGCCGGAAACGTTCTTCGCGGCGAGGCCGAGCCGGCGGGCGAGCGGCGTCGCCCCGAGACCGTAGATCAGAACGGTGCCGACGATGATCAGGAAAACAAGCGCGACGAGTTCCCTGGATTGGGCGAGAATCACGGGCGAAAGCTCAGCCCCGAAGCTGCCGGCGGCTGCCGCTTCCTCGAACTCGAGCGCGAAAATGGAAGTGACAGCCGCAGCGACAATCCCTCGGGGTGCCAGGAAAGCGAGAAAGGTGCGCTCCTTCAGGCTGGTGTATTTCGAGAAAATGAGGGAACCGAATACCGAGAGAGGCCTGCCGATCAGAACGAGGAAAGCCAGTAGGTAGAGGCCTTTTGCCAGTACTCCGTGCAGTTCCGCTGCGGAAATCCGGCCGGAGAGAATGATGAAAAGGATGGAGATGATCAGGATACGGAGGTTCTCTTTGAACTCCAGGATGTGTTTGACCGAGACAGAGCGCTGGTTCGCAAGGGCGATGCCCAGAACCGTGACGGTGAGCAGCCCCGCCTCTTTTTCGATCATGTTCGAGCCGGTGAAGGCCATGGCAACGACGGCCAGCAGGAAAACCGGCTGCAGGTAATCTGGGACGAGGTGGTGACGCAGCAGCAGTTCCACACCCTTCGCGAGAACCAGGGCACCGATCACGCCGACCGC
Organism: uncultured Verrucomicrobiales bacterium; assembly: GCA_905478925.1. Taxonomy (GTDB): domain Bacteria; phylum Verrucomicrobiota; class Verrucomicrobiia; order Verrucomicrobiales; family Akkermansiaceae; genus Luteolibacter. The sequence continues at coordinate 1,970 of CAJQKQ010000018.1, read as the reverse complement.
GAGCATGATGCCGATCGCTTGCAGGGTTTCGATCTGCGCCGCGGCGAGGTTCCCGGCGATTGCGATCTTGAAAACCAGAACCGCAAGGATTGCACCGATGGGATCGACGACAATGCCCTCCCATTTCACGATCGAGCCCATCTTGCGGGTCGGGTTCACGTGCCGAAGCAGCGGCGCGATCACAGTCGGGCCGGTGACGGTAAGGATGCATCCGATCAGAGCGGCGATACGGATGTCGTAGCCCAACCCGTACATCATGAACACGGTGGTCAGAGCACAGGAAAATGCGACCGCGACGGTGCAGAGGCGCAATATGGGTAGGCCGGAGACCTTGAGCTCTGAGAATTTCAGCGTGAGCCCACCCTCGAACAAGATGATCGCCACAAACAAACCGACCGCAGATAGAAGCGGGCTGGTATGGCCATCACCCGGAGCGAGGAAGTCATCAATCCTGACACCGGAAAACTGCCCGAGAGCAAATCCGAAGCCGAGCAGCAGGAGAATGGATGGAAGCTTGAATTTCCATGCGATCCACTGCGCCGCAACGCCGAGGGCGAGGATCAGGGTGAGATAGGTGAGTGGTGACATTTGCAACTGGTATCCCGAGGAAACACGTATGGGGGGATCCCGACCAACGATCTCAATAATGCGGCCGGCGAAATCCTGAACCTCTAGTCGAGCAGGGTTGTCCCGTTCGCATTGTCGGCAAACCATCCGAACGACTCCCTGATGGTGCGGTCTACCACACCTGGGAATTCTTTCCCTGCGGGCACCTTCGTCAGGCCGTCCACCGTAATGATGTCTTTCTTGGTTTTCGGGTCAAGGTTCGCATCGAACAAGGAAGCCTTGATCATGACAAGAGTCGCCGTGTCGGTCACTTCACCCGCCTCGTTCTTCACGTCATACGGGCGTGTGTAAAAGCTGCTGACAACGATCACCGAATACGGGATCCTGACGGCAAGCAGCTCCTCGAAAGTCACAACCCGGTAACCCCTGGTGGTGAGCTGGGAGGATATCTTCCGTTTCAGATTCATCGACAGCGCCGAGGAGGTTTTCCATTCCTCCATGGCGCCGCTAGCTGAGGTGACCGGTATCAATTTCTCGATCGGTCTGCCACCCTGGCTGCTGCGCAGCGGAGGGAACACATACACGAACGAAGGGGTATCCTTGGCCTGCATCGCGGAAAGGGCTTTGTAGCCGAAGGTAACGCGTGCCGCAACCGGTGTGGGTGCGCGGGAAACGCAGGAGCTACACGACAACAAAGGGAGGGCTAGCGAGAGGATGTGTGACAGTCTCATTTCTTAGAAAGCTCGGGATTTCAGGCAACAAAAAGCCCGCACCACTTTCACGGTGCGGGCTGTGAGTATGATCTTGTCAGATTAGCTCTGCAAGACCGGATCCATTACCATTGGTAAGAAACACCGATACGGCCGACGGCTTCGTCGAAGTCGGTGGTCGATGCGATAGCGCAGTGGATCTGAACGTTTTCGTTAACGCGGTTGGCGTAACCGAATGCGAAGCCAGTCTCCGACTGGAACTGAGATATGTTGAAGTCGATTCCGTGGCACTTGCCTGCTTCAACGCGGGTGTTGGTCATTGCTGCGACCATTGCGATACCGCGAGTGTTCTCGTCGATATTGCCTTGGAGGCGTTTGTCAGCCCGGATCCGCGAGTTGGACTCGCCAGTGATACGGTTGCCGAGTGCGATGTCCCTGTTGATGCTTTCAGTCCTTTCAACGTCGATGCGAACTCCAAGAGCATTCTCAGCGCCAATCGCCCTGTTGATCTCGGTGTTGATTTTTGTGTCGAGGACAACATCTGCTGCGTCACTGTCTGCTTCGTTCTGATCTACGTCCGCTTGGATAATTGCGTCGGCTGCAGCAAATTCACCACGAATGGCAATGTCTGCGTCCATGAGCTCCATGTCCTTGAGGATGCGGGCTGTTGCCTCTGCAAGGTCAGCTGCGTCG
>CAJQKQ010000017.1 GCA_905478925.1 uncultured Verrucomicrobiales bacterium | reverse complement strand
CACATCGTGCCAGAAAGAACTCCGCTCGTAACATGTGAGGAATTAATCAACTGTCGAATTAGGGAATAGATCAACAAGGCATAAAATCCTGCAAAAAGGATCAAAGCCCCTTCTGCGCTGTAGGGCACCAATTTAAAGATCCCCAGCCAATACGTCACAAGAGTGAGCGCCATCAGCCCCATGGCGATGGAACGTTGCTGACTATTCCGCTGTACGGCATAGGCAGCCAAAAATAAGGTTACGGATAATAGGAAGTGAACCAGCAGCGAGGCTGTGGATCCCGAAGGGAAAAAAGGACTCACAAAGAGATAAAGGATCAGGAACACCAGAACCCTACCAAATTGCTTGCCTGAGATTTGCGTAATCATGATTATTTTTCCACTGGGCTCATTGGTGGCGCGGCGATGGGAGAATCATAGACATCCAGGTAGTTACCCCAATCAGTTCGCTCCTTCATACGCCTAATCATTTCGGGCGGCACGTTCTCGTTGCGATTACGATGCTCCCAACCTCCACCGAGAGCTTTATACATTGCGATGAGATTCGTCGCGATCGTTCCCTGGATTGCAGCATATTGATCAGCCTTACCCGTCACCGAGCGAATGGAATCAAGGACCCTCTGATAGTCAGCCAGCCCTTCTTCATACTGAATCATGGAAAGCTCCGAGGATTTCTGGGAACTCTCTACGCCCTGACGAAGAAACTCTGCTTCTTCCCTCGATTGGGCAAATCCAGTCATTCCATCTTCAACTTCCCGGGCGGCATTCAGCACGGTGTTCTCATAGACGGTAATGGTCTGCTCAAAACGAGCATCCTGCACTCGCACATTATTCTTAATTCGTCCGTAGTTTAGAATATTCCACCGGAACGTGGGGCCAAAGGTATAGGTGAGATTGTCCGCGTCGAAGAGGTCGTCGAGACTTCCACTTCCGGCATCATTTGTACTCGCCCCCAAGCCACCGATTAAGGTGAAGCTGGGGTAGAGATCCGCTCTAGCCACTCCAATTTGAGAACCTTGAGCCAAAGCGATCATTTCAGCTCGCCGAATGTCGGGACGGCGGCGCAAAAGTTCGGAAGGCACTCCCACCATAACATTCTTGGGTGGCTGGGGGATTCCCATACCTCCAGCCAGCGTTCCCCGAATATGTCTCGGAGTCTTGCCCAACAAAACGGCCAAAGCATTGTAAAACTTGATGAGCGAAGACCTCATCGATGGGATCTGCGCACGAGTCGTGCTCAGCAGAGTCTCGGCTTGCAAGAGATCCAACTCCGTTACCGTTCCGGCCTCCAACTGCAGTTCAACCAACCGTTGTGAGTTTTCCTGTAGCTTCACATTCTTCTGAGAGAGCCGAATCCGCTCTTCCAGAGTGCGAATATTCACATAGGTGGTGGCGACCTCAGCCGTCAGCGATACCAGAATATCGTCATAGTCGGCTAAGTCTGCCAATAGGTTGGCTTCCGAAGTGTAGACCGAACCGCGAAACTTCCCCCAAAAATCCAGTTCCCAGGCAGCATCGAATCCGATGGAGGCGCTGTTGATAAACTGGTCTGGGCCACTCCCTCCCCGGCCACTGTGAAGCAGCTGTCCGCTGGCAGCCTGACTTTGGGGGAGTAGTCCGCCCTTGACCAAGCCCAGCAACGCTCTCGACTCCAGGATCCGCAAGGCGGCAACCCGCAGCCCTAGGTTCTCACTGTAGGCCTCCTCGACTAAGCTGTTCAGAGTGGGGTCATTAAACTGTCTCCACCATGTAATATTCACCTGGGCATTATCCCCTTGGGCGATGCTTGCTCCGTGATTATTCCAATCAGATTCGATCGTAACATCGGGTAGGGTGTAGCCAGGAGGTAGCGTACAACTGACCAACAAAGCACTCGTTGTGACAAGAGAAACGGAAAGAGAGAACAATTTGATGTTCATAAGGTATCGTGCCAAAGCGATTGTCTATCCAACTTCGGGAACTTCAGCGGAATCATCAGAATCAGACTCCCCGTCCACCTTTTCATTCACCCAGGCCATGAAGAGCCCATATGTGATCGAAAGAACGACAGCTCCTACGAAGAGCCCGATGATACCGGAAAGCATCATGCCTCCAATCGCACCTAATAAGATCACCAACATCGGAGTGTCCAAACCACGAGCCATCAGGATTGGCTTGATCACCCCATCACAGGCACTCACCAACAACGCCCAAATTCCAAAAATCACTGCGGGCATCGTATCGTAAGCACTAAAGGCATAAATCGCTACTGGCCCAAGAATGATAATCGGAGGCAGCTGGGCAATTGCAAAGATCAGGATCAACAAGCCCCACAATCCAGCGGCAGGAATACCGATGATCACCATGCCGAGAGTTCCCAAGACTGATTGAATGATCGCAACTCCAACCACTCCGTTCATCACGCCACGAATCGTCGCAACCGTTAAGCGGGTGAATTCTTCGCCACGATTGTTCGCCACACTTCCGACGATCTTGGATGAAACGGCGAAACCCTTTTCCGGACTAAACATAAAGAAGGCCGCGATGATGAATGAGATCACAAACTGCGCAACTGAACTGAGAAGTCCGCCCAGCGAGGAACTGAGAGCCTTGGCAACCTTCTGTCCAAGCGGAGCAGTATCTTTCACTGCTTTCTTAAGATCGTTCGATGCGGTATTCCAAAGATCTGTCGCTTTCTGGCCAACCACGGGAATTTCAGCCAATTTATCCGGAGCAGGTGGTAGTTCCACTTTGTTCTCTTTAAGATCACCGGCGAAGCTCTGGACTGTTTCAAAGGAAGTGCTCAACAAAAGGTAAGTTGGAATTACCAGCAACCCCACGGCACAGAGTGTAAACAAGGTGATTCCAAGTTTCCGTCGTCCCCCTAACAGAGCTACGATCTTTTCAACCAAAGGCCCCATTGATACTGCGATTACCACCCCCCATATCACGGGCATCATAAACGGCCGAATGATTTGAAATGATAAAGCTACCATTGCGCCCAAAAGGATAATTTTAATCACCGCGTCGATCGCAGTCTTCACGAATTCGTCTTTTTGGCAGTCGTTCATAGGAGTGAGGTGAGTTTTTTTATGAGGATTTGGATTTAAGGAGTAACTATGGTGATTCTAAAGACGGTGCGTAAAGGCGAAAATTGCTAATGTCATCCGATTCTTAAATCGATGGAGGTGAGTTATCCACTTTTTGAAATGATAACATCACGCCGACCAAGATGAGGCATGGCCAGCATACAGCCCGCCGCGCTGCCTTCCCGGACGTATTCGTAATCCTGTCTGACAACACATCCGGGAGTCGCCGGACGTGGAATTCGGGTCTCTGTGAGGGACTATTTGGAGCGAACTCATCAAGGCAAACAAGAGGGCGCAGCTAAATCTCCAGGATGTTCTTCATGGCAGCTACGAAGGGGGGGGCTTTTTCCGGCGAGATACACCAGCCCCAGATCCGAGGGGGTGTTTTTTGTCCCTGCGGTATGCGTTACGCAACTTGACGTGCCGCTGATGAGCGCGATGATGTATCGCAAGCCTTTCCGCTTTCCGAAAAGGCTCCACAAAATTACGTAGCGCAATCCAATTGCCCGAGGATTCTCAGGAGTCCGTCAGATGACGCAGAGAAGACAAGTATTCAAGCCGCTGCAAATGGTTTTCAACCGACGAGCCATGAAGCATTGCCTTGTCCTGTTCGCGCTGGTGGTGGGCACGCTTTCGGGTGCGCAGGCGCAGGAGACCAAGGATGAGGAAAGCGCCCAGGAGGAGGGTGAGATCCGGGGCAAGGTTTTTGATGCTCAGGACGGCTGCTTTGATCTCAGCAAGATTCTAGACGAACCGCTGGGATTCGTTCCCCTGATCATCCCGATCACCGAACCTGCCCTCGGCGGCGGCGCGGCGGCGATGGCGGTGTTTATTGACAAGCCCGAAGGGGGTGGGCGTCCCAATATGATGGCAGCCGGACTGCTGCGGACATCGAACGGATCGGAGGGAGTTTTTGGCGGCTACTCCGGCTACTTTCTCGATGAACGTCTGCATATGACCGGCGGTGCCGGGGATGTCAGCATGAACCTCGATTTCTACGGTGTCGGAAACAACCTGGCACCCGACGGCCAGGCCTTCCGCTACAATCTAGATTCCACCTTTGGTATGATCGGGGCGGATTGGAAACTGGGGAAAGACTCTCATTGGAACATCGGGCTGCGATATGCCTACGCGGAAGTCGGCGCCTCTCTCGTCAACCCCACGCCTCTGGGCGGTAATTTTCTCGGAGGGGGGATCGACTACGTGGTCAGCAGCCTGAGGCCAACGCTGCTCTTCGATTCCCGGGACAATGTCTTTACCCCCACCAGGGGGCTGGTCTCCGAGTTGAGCCTGACGGCCAACCTCAAAGCCCTGGGCGGAGGATCGAATTTCCAATCCCTGAAATGGGCGAACTACTGGTATCACCCTCTGGTGGAGGACACCCTATTTTTGGGGATCAAAGGGGAGATGGAACAGAGTTCCGGAGACATGCCGTTCTACATGCGTCCCTACGTGAAACTGAGGGGCGCCCCGGCCGCCCGCTACCAGGGAGATGGGATCGCGGCGGTGGAGGCGGAGCTGCGCTGGCAGTGTCATTCACGGTGGAGCGTAGTCGGGTTCGGCGGTGTCGGCATGTCCTGGTTTGACGATCACCCTTTCAAAGGAACGGACACGACCGTCACCGGCGGCGCGGGTATCCGCTATCTCATCGCCCGGCAGTATGGACTCCATATGGGTCTGGATGTCGCCTACGGGGAGGAGGGGCCGGCCCTCTATATCCAGTTCGGCAGTGCCTGGGCTAGGTTCTGACTGGGGGGAGGGTCGCCCGATCCGAGATGGTTGTATTTCCAGAGTTGATTCCGGATTGAATCAGGGTAAATGTATTTTATGAAAATTATGAGAAAAGCCCTGCTGGCCGGATTGTTAGCATCCCTCTTGGGATCATGCACAAACTACACTGAGGAATATCCGGAAGGATACACCACCAACGCCGTTCCCCTCGGTTACGCCGCGGTCACCGTCGCGGGCATCGCCTACTGGAACAACCACGATCACTACTATCGTTATTGGCCCGACCGTGGCTACGTCGTCGTGAGGCCTCCTTACAATCGGCCTCCTTATCATCGCCCGCCCGCAAGGCCCCCGGGGTACCGTCCTCCCGGGCACAAGCCCAGTCACCCCATCGCCAAGCCTCCCGGGCACAGGCCGCCCTCCACACAGCCGGTCACGCGCCCCAGCACTCGCCCGACGACCCGCCCGACGACCCGCCCCAGTTCGCGCCCCAGTTCGCGCCCCAGTTCGCGTCCGACAGCGCGCCCCAGCCAGGGCAGGAGTAGGAGCAGACGTAGGTAGAACGGTTTCGTCCCGTCCCACCCACACTCAAGAATGCGCATTCATTTCTCCCAGCTTTTCTGGGGTCTGCTCCTCTTCATTCTCGACTTTTCGATCAACGGTATTGATCTGTTCGCGGATGGTATCGGCTACCTCATCGTCGCGATACTGGTTCTGCTCGTAATTATCCTACGCTTGATTCACCGCGTGAAGACCGAACTCGCGTAAAATGGACATCATTTAGATGATGCCAGGTGTCCCAGTTCCGGAAGCTGTATGATGTGATTCAGCGCCTTTGGTGAGGCGGGGCCAATCCCAGCGGCTTGAAGAGCCGCGCTCCATATTCGGCTACTTGCGCCGCTTCTTGCCTCCGACTTTTTTCCTGCGGATCGGTTTGATCGGATCGGTGTCGAGCAGGGCGGTGTAGATGTAGGGGAAATTGGGGAGTTTCTCGCGCCTGATTTCTTTTTCGACAAAAATTTCGACGGATTTTGCGAAATCGAGTTCGTCGGCAGTGAGGATGGTGAAGGCGTCGCCCTCGGCCTCGGCGCGACCGGTGCGGCCGATGCGGTGGACGTAGTCCTCAGCATTTTCGGGGACGCGGTAGTTGATCACGTGGGAGACGCCGGAGACGTCGATGCCGCGTGCGGCGACGTCGGTGGCGACGAGGATCTCGAATTCACCGGACTTGAAGCCGGCGAGGGCTTTCATGCGGTCGGTCTGGTTGATGTCCGAGTGCATGGCGGCGACCTTGGTCTGGCCGGTGCCTTTGATCATGCCGGTGATCTCGTCTGCCTCGCGGCGGGTGCGAGTGAAGATCATCACCGAGTGGTAGTCGGTGTGTTCCAATAGGGCGAGGAGGAGCTCGTCGCGCTGGTCGATGGAGACCGGGTAGAAGGCGTGGGAAACGGTAGCGGCGACTGCGCGGCGGGCGATTTCGATTTTGATTGGATCGACCAAGCACCATTGCGCGAAGGTTTGGATCGCGGCGGGCATGGTGGCGGAGAAGAACAGCGTCTGACGGCCTTCCCATGGGCAGATATTGACGATTTTCCGCACTTGCGGGAGGAAGCCCATGTCGAGCATGCGATCGACTTCGTCGAGTATGAGGATCTTGATTTCGCCGAAGCGCATGGCACCGCGGTAGAAGCAATCAACGAGGCGGCCGGGTGTGGCGACGACAATATCGGCGCCTTCCTCAAGCTTCTGCATCTGCTCGCCGAGGCCGACTCCACCGTAGAGCAGGGCGACTTTCATGCCGGTCTTGGCACCGTATTTCTCAAACTGCTCGGCGACCTGGTGGGCGAGCTCGCGGGTTGGCTCAAGGACGAGGATCTGGGGCTTGCCGAGATTCTCGATCTTGGAAAGGGAAGGGAGTGCGAATGCGGCGGTCTTGCCGGTGCCCGTCTGGGATGCGCCGATGACGTCTTTGCCCTCCAGGATGACAGGGATGGCCTGTGCCTGAATCGGGGTCGGATTGGTGTAACCCGTTTCTAAGACTGCTTCTAGAACGGGGGCGGAGAGGCCGAGTGTGTCAAATCCCATGAGGCGGAGGGTTTAGGCGGGGTTTTGAGGCGGGTCAAGGATGGATACTGGGGAGAGGAACGTTGAACATTGAATTTCCAACGCGGAACCTCGAATGGGAACAACCCTACCTTATCCTGAGACGATGATGTTGCGTATCCTCTGGCGGAGCTTCTGGGGGACGCTTCGGGAAAAACGAAAGCTGCCGTCCTTCATTTGTTTGATGACTGCGCTGCTAACCTCCGCTTGCTTTAGGCCGGAGGTAATTTGTTCTGTCGCCCATTGGGGGATTTGACCGAAGATGCAGCGATAACGGCCATTTTTCACACGGAGGTGGATGCGTGGTATTCCCGTCGGAGAAATTGCATCTCCCAAACCAAAAATCAATTTGCATAGAAAATCCCATGAAATGACGAAGAGAAATTTGTCCAGAAGGTTGCGTGAGAAAGACATCCTGGGAGCAGAAGACAAAGATCGGATCGCGGTTGCGAGTAGATAATGTGCTGTCGTGATACTTGCGTTCACAAGGAAAGCGGGCGAGAAGCGGGAAGACGAATGGAAAGCGGGGACGAGCAAGTGGATCTGAAAGGGGTGATGTGGATGCTCGCCTCGGTGGTGCTGTTTGCGGGGAACACGCTGCTGATCCGCGGGGCTTCGCTGGTCTCGGCCGGAGCGGATGGATGGATGGCCACGCTTTTCCGCGGTGCCTTCGGTATTCTCATCCTGCTGATTTTCTTTTCGAACGGACGTGGCTTCGAATGGCGGCGGATGTTTTCTAACCGCCTCGTGATGATGCGCGGCCTGATCGGCGGGGTGGGGATCATCTGCTTCTACATCACCATCACGGAGCTGGGTGCCGGGCGGGCGATTGTGATCAATCTGACCTACCCGATGTTCGCTACGGTGATCGCGGCTTTCTGGCTGAAGGAAAAAGTAAGGCTGGTGACTTCCTGCTGGCTGGTGGTGGCGATGGCGGGGCTGCTGGTTTTCCTGAGCGATGGGAATATGAAGCTCGCGCCTTCGGGCTATGACATGCTCGGCTTGTTCGGTGCGTTGGCAGCCGGTTTCGTGGTGGTGATCATCCGCAAGTTGCGCCACGAGGAGCATCCCGCGACGATCTACGGTGCGCAGGCGACCTGCTCGCTGCTGCTGGGACTGCCCTTTGCCGGAAATGCCCCGGCGTTGCCTTCCGCTGGTTTGTGGCTATTGGCGCTTGGTGCCGTGGTGGTGACTTTTGGGCAGCTGATCATGACAAGCGCTTACCAGCGGCTGTCGATTGCGCAGGGTGCCTCGCTGCAGATGACTCTGCCGGTTTTTACTGCCGTGGGCGCGTTCTTTCTCTTCGGGGAGAAATTCGCTGCGCACGAACTCGCAGCGGCCGGGGTCGTGCTGATCGCGATCTGGCGGGTGGCTGCTCGGAGGAAATTTCCGGCGCCCCGGAACTAAGGGCGCGGGCGTGATCAGCCGCCGAACAGGACGCCGAGGCCACCGATGGCTGAGCCCTCGCCCTTGAGCGCCTCGGCGGCGGCGACACGAGCTTTGAACTCGGAGGTAAGGTGTCTTCTCTTTCGTTTCATCGGTCTGATTTCGGGGCAATTCGCCCCTCTCAGACCAGCTAAAGTTGCATTCGACCGCTGGATCCGTTTCCCGGGGCCACTTCAGGCTGTCGGTTTCCACGAAGATGACTCAACCGTGAAACTCTTACAAAGCCCGCGCATGATTGTAATCGTCTTGCATCCCATGGTTCCGCAAAGGAGTTGCAAACTCCTTCGCCATCGTAGATGAACGTCCCGGATGTCTGCGAAGGCTACATGGAAGGTGAGTGCTGCAGTGATGCTCAGCCGGGTGCTGGGGCTGGGGCGGGAAATGATGTTCGCGGCTCTGTTCGGCGGAAGCTGGTTGATGGATTGCTTTTACCTGGCGTTCCGGGTGCCGAATTTGTTGCGGGATTTGTTTGCAGAGGGTGCGCTTTCGCAGGCGTTCGTGACGACGTTTTCCAAGAAGGTGAAATCGGATGGGTCGGAGAACGCCTGGGTGCTGGCCAACCGGATGATGACGCTGGCGGCGGTTTTCATGGGGGTTCTGACGTTGATCGGGATCTGGGTGGCTCCGTGGATCGTGGAGTTGCTGACTTCGTTTTCGAAAAGCGGTGAGACGGCGCGTAACTACAATCCGGAGGAGATCTCGCTGATGGTGGAGATGGTGCGGGTGATGTATCCGTTCATCGCGCTGGTCTCGCTCTCGGCGCTGGTGATGGGGATGTTGAATGCGCGGGACGTGTTCGGGATGCCGGCGTTGGCTTCGTGTTTCTTCAACATCGGCTCGATGGCGGGCGGCGCGGCGCTGGGTTACTGGATGGATCCGGAATGGGGGCCGCGGAGCTTGGTCGGTTTTTCATGGGGTGTGGTAATCGGCGGGGTGGCGCAGCTTGTCTGCCAGTTTCCTGCATTGCGGGCGGTGGGATACCGTTTCGTAGCGGATTTTAAATGGAATGATTCCGGGGTGAGGCAGATCCTGAAACTGATGGGGCCGGCGGTGATCGCGGCCTCGGTGACGCAGGTGAATGTGGTGGTGAATTCGATGTTCGCCTACGGCGTGGGGGAGGGTGCGGTTAGCTGGTTGAGTTACGCGTTCCGGCTGATGCAGTTGCCGATCGGGGTGTTCGGGGTAGCGGTGGCGACGGTGACCTTGCCCGCTTTATCGCGGGCGGCGATCAACGGGGTGGGTGATGACTTCGGGCCGACGCTGGTGAAGGGACTGAAGCTGGTCACGTTTTTGGTTTTTCCATCGACGGTGGGACTCGTGGTTCTGGCGGAGCCGATCATCAGCTTGATTTATGAGAGGGGGCAGTTTGATGCGGTGGATCGGGTGGCGACTGCGGGTGCGCTGCAGGCATACGGATGCGGGTTGTTGTTTTATGCTGGGCTGAAAGTGCTGCAGCCGGCGTTCTATGCGATCGACAAGCGCTGGCTTCCGATGATCGCGAGCTTGATGGCGCTGGTGGTGAACATCGGTTGCAACTACACCTTTGTGTTCGTTTTAAAATGGGGGCACGAGTCGCTGGCGCTGACGACGAGTATCGTGGCGAGCCTGAATTTCCTATTCCTGTATGCGGCGATGACCCGCTATGCGGGTGATATCGGGACGAAGGTCTTGGTGGTGGCTTTTCTGAAAATAGGAGTGGCGACGGCGGTGATGGCCGGGCTTTGCTTTTTCGGAAACCGGATGCTGTTCGCGGATCTCACGGCGATGCCCCTGATGATGAAAGCAATCTGGCTCGGTGGCCTGATCGGGGTTTCAGCGGGTGCCTACTTTGCGGTCGCCTTGTTGCTGAAGGTGGATGAGGTCGGGGAGATGGTCGCGCTCGTGAAGAGGAAAGCACGGCAATAGCCTGCTCGATGGCGGTCAGGACGATGTTCCTGAACTCGACAGAGAAGCCCTCGGATTGCAGGCCGATGGCACGCTGGATGCCATCCACCCTCATGACGGATTGACGGTAAGGCTCCAGTCCGGTTGAATGCCCGCAGTACTGCTAGTTCATGATTTTTCGGAAAAATACCCTCACCAGCTTGGTTCCCGCGACCCTCGGATTGCTCTTCCTGTTTCTCGCTGCCTGCAATTCTAAAAAGGCAGATAAGTCGGAGCAAACCGCTGCCGCGGAGGAGCCGCCTATCATCATCCCGGACGACGAGATCCACGCTCAATACGCTGGCTCCGATACCTGCAAGGAATGCCATGAGGCCGCTTTTAAAGGCTGGGAGCACTCCAACCACGGCCTCGCCGAGCGGGAAGTCCGCAAGGACATGGATGAGAAAGCCTTTTCTCCGAAACAGACGCTGAAGCACGGCACCGAAACCTCAGAGACGTTCCTCGATGCGGACGGTGTCGCACAGATACTCACGCTGGGTCTCGGCAACAAACGCAGGAACTATCCCGTCGTCCGCATCATCGGCAACGATCCGCTGCGCCAGTTCCTCGTTCCCGCGCCCGGCAACCGCCTGCAGACGGTGGACGTCAGCTACGATCCGCACAAAAACGATTTGTTCGATGTCTATGGCGAGGAAATCCGCAACCCCGGCGACTGGGGGGCGTGGACCGGCCAAGGCATGAACTGGAATGCCACCTGCGCCGCCTGCCACAACACCCGGCTTCGCAAGAACTACGATCCTACCACCGACACCTATCACACCGCCATGGCGGAAATGTCCGTCGGTTGTGAAGCCTGCCACGGCCCGATGAAAGCCCATGTGGAGTGGCAGAAAAAACCACCGCTAGCATACGGTAAGGACAAGGGGAAAACCAAAGATCCCACGGCTACCAAATTTTCCCGCGATCAGATGTCGGACACCTGCGCCGCCTGTCACGCACGCCGTGGGGAAATTTCTGGCGACCTCATCCCCGGCGAATCGTTCTACGATCATTTCAGCCTCACCGTCACCGACGGCACCGACACCTACCACCCGGACGGACAGGTTCGCGACGAGGACTACGAATACGCATCCCTCATTTCCAGCAAGATGTACCACGCCGGAGTCCGCTGCGTGGATTGCCATGACCCACACTCCGGCAAACGCCTGGTCCAGGGAAACATGCTCTGCATGCGTTGCCACGAGAGTGGTGCCGCAGCAAACGGACTCGCGCCCGCGCCCATCATCGATCCCACCGCCCACAGCCATCACGCGGAGGGCAGCACAGGTAACGACTGCACCAGTTGCCATATGCCGGTCACCACCTACATGCAGCGCCACCCGCGTCACGACCACGGGTTCACCATTCCCGATCCGCTACTCACCAAGCAGTTCGGCACCCCCAATGCCTGCAACCGCTGCCACACCGACAAGGATGCCGATTGGGCGCTCAAAGCATCCGAAGAATGGTATGGTGAAAAGCTCGACCGCCCGACCCGCGCCCGCGCCCAGTTAGTTGGCCGCGCACGCCAGGGTGATCCTGCCGCGCGCCAGGGTCTGATCGATCTCCTCAAGACCGAGCCCATCGCCGCATGGCAGGCCACCGCCTGCCACCTACTGGAACGTTGGGTCATGGATGGGGAGGCGACCCAGGCACTCCTCGGCCAGCTTACAAACACCAGTCCGCTCGTTCGCGAGGCCGCCGTCCGCACCCTGACCCCACAAACCCGCGCGAACAATCTGCCCGTCCGCGCCGCGATCAAGCCACTGCAGGATGATTCGGTTCGCTCAGTTCGGGTGGCCGCCGCATGGGCTCTTGTCGATACGCTCGATCTCAAAAGCAAAGCCGGGAAGGAACTGGTTCACATGCTCGATCTCGGCTCGGACCAACCCATCGGGCGCATGCAGCTTAGCCAGTTCGCCTTCCTACGGGGCAACACGGCCACGGCCATACGCCAGATCCGCAAAGCCATCGCGTCGGATCCGCTTTCCCCTGCCTTTCATCATGACCTCGCGATCCTGCTCAGCATGACAGGCGATACAGCGGCCGCAATCAAGGCGCTGGAAGACGCAGCACGACTCGCACCTGAAGATCCGGAATATCCCTACAAGCTCGCCCTCGCATGGGGAGAAGCCGGAGACCTTTCCAAATCCATTCTCTATTTTGAAAAATCCCTGGCACTCGATCCGCAGAACGCACGCGCCTGGTATAACCTCGGACTGGTTCGCAATTCCCTGAACCAACCGCAGGAAGCCATCGCCGCCCTGCTGCGGGGTGAAGCCGCCGATTCATCCGACCCCGGCATCCCCTACGCCCTCGCCACCATTTACGCCCGCCTCGGCAGGCGCGATAACGCCATTGGTGCCGCCACCCGCGCCCTCCAGATCCGCCAGAACTTCCCGGAAGCCATCCAGCTCCTGCGCTCGCTCTCACGCTGACCGTATTCACGTGCTGACAAGAAGTAAAAGAGCAAGGAGCAAGGAGCAGGCGGCGTAGGCGGTCTTCTCCTGATCACTGATCACTCGGCACTAGCAAACTTCTTCCTACAACGGGAACGGAAACGTCGGGTGTAACTGAAAGTGGTGCTCAGGTTGTCATTTTTAGTGTGACGCAGCACTAGGGCTTGCGTTGCGGCTCGCATAGGCTCTGCATTGACGCATGAGACCCGGCACCAAAATTCACGCACTGCTTTCCACAGCACGCATCGCGAATGTGCCGAGCGTGGTCAGCAATCTCGGGGTCGGGGTGCTGCTGGGTAGTACTGCTGCGGGCTCGAGTTTTTCCTGGCCGTGGCTGCTTTCGGTCGCAGTAGTGCTTTTCTATGTCTCCGGAAATTTTCTCAATGACTGGGCGGACCGGGAATGGGACAAGGACAAGCGGCCGGAGCGGGCGTTGCCGCAGGGGATGTTTTCCGCAAACGCATATCTCGCGACAGCGGTTGGTGGGGCGGGGATCGGCTTGGCGTTGGCTGCTTTCTCAGGTCTCGGCGCGTTGCTTGTCGCTGCCGTCCTAGTATTTTTTATCTGGCTCTACACGAAGGTTCACAAGACCGCCGCGTGGTCGGTGATTCCCATGGGGCTGTGCCGGGCATGTCTTCCGGTGCTTGGATACGTGGCGATGGGGCGGGGGATTTCCGCAACCGTGCTTTTCCCGGCGGCGGCGCTTTTGTTATACATTATCGGCCTCTCGCTCAGCGCCCGGTGGGAGGCTCGTGGCGATCTTCCCGTGGAGCAGAAATGGCAAGCGAGGGGCTTACTTGTTGGTGCGGGACTGCTTGCTGCGATACTCCCGCTTCTCACCGACCCGCTCTTCGGCTGGATCGGACTGCTGCCCTTCGGGATTTGGTTGGCACTTTGCGTGACGAAATTCCAATCGCCTGTTCCCGTCCATGTATCCGCCCTGCTTGCCGGGATTCCTCTTGTGGACTGGATCGTCCTTCTACCCATGGCCTTGTCGTGGCTGAATCTGAAACGGGTGGAAAGCGTCGATGTGATGTTCATTACCGCCATCATTCTGCCTCCCCTTGCATTTGTTTCAGGCCGCCTCCTCCAGCGTCTCGCCCCCGCCACCTGATCGGGGCGGTCAAGCCCCAGAAAATGGGAAGTCCCTCCTTGGATAGTTACGTCGAACCTTTGATAAATCTCATATAATTGCTTCCGTCACCTCCTCAACAAACGCGATGCCGATGGAAAAGGAGCAGACTACACCTACACACTCGCCGGGAGGCTCTTGACCCGCGATTGGGAGCGTGGTGTGACCACCACCTACGGCTACGGCGCCGGAATGCTCGAAACCACGGTTTATTCCGATAGCACTCTCGGAGTCACTCAAACCTACGACAACTTCGGTCGCCCAGTGGAAACGAGCAACACCGTCGCAAAAACTACCTACGCCTACGATGCGGCAACCCTCGTCCTCAATACCGAAACCGTATCCTACGACATCGACGGAGACAGCACCTACGAACTCACCGGCATCATCGCCCGGCATCAGGACGGCCTCCTGCGTCCCACCGGCTTCCTCCTGATCCGAAATAGTTCTTATACCCAATCGCGTGAAGGCTTAGACAGTCAATTCAACGACTTTTGGATCGCAATCGCGGTCTGCGTTCCTGAGATGATTGCTCCTTCGATGGAGGCGCTCGTGGTGTGGTCTCCGCAGATCCAAATATCGTTCATCTTAAGATAGCCGGGCGGCTTGCTCACGGAGGAATCTGGTGCTTGTTCGGGAAGGCCGTGTTTGATGAGATCAGTTCGAAGATGATTCCAATCTTCCACCTGATCGCCGAACCATGTGGTGAGTTCTTCTTTGATAAGAGCTGGCAAGGTATCGTCTTTATGGAGGCCGAGGACTGAGGCCGAGATCAGAGATCGTCCTGGAGGCGCGTAGCTCGGAGCGACGTCCGAGGGGACGCAGACATTATTTACCAAGCCGTTTTCGCTATTGTTCAGGGCAATGATGGCTTCGTTCAGAGGGGACTGTTCGGCGCTGAAGTAGACGTTGGTGACAGAGCGCCAGGAAGGTGCCTGCGCTTTGAAATCGGGAACCAGAAAGCTGGTCTGTGCTGCCTGCGTGGCTACCACGACCAGCTTTCCATGGATTTCTTCGCCACCGGGCAGCAGAGCCGAGGTTTTGGTCACCGCAGCAACAGCGCTGTTGATTCGGATTGTTTCCGGCGGGAGATGCCGGGCAAGTTGGAGGGGGATTTCTCCCATGCCCCTGGCCGGGAGAGTCGCGCTTCCTTGGCTGAACATTTTAAAGGTGAATTCGAACATACGGCTGGAAGTCCGGAGTTCTCGCTCAAGGAAAATTCCGCCGTAAAAGGCCCTGAAAAACCCATTGACCATCTTGTCACTAAAGCCAAATTGCTTGAGAAAGGTTTCGGTCTTTCGGTCCGGCCGGTTGGCGATCTCTTCCGTGGAGCTGCCCAAGGAGCGGAATCTGAGAAGGGCGACACGCAGCTTGTCCACCAGCGAGCCCACGGGAGAAAAGGCGCTCTCGATCAGTTGAGATGGTCGGCGGAAAATATCCATGACCCGGTGCCGTTTCCTGCCGTCATAGACGAGGGCCCCGGGCTCAAAGACTTGAAGTTGGAGTGCCTCCAGATCGAGTAGCTTTCCCGCTTCAGGGTAGGCACTGAGGTAAACCTGGAAGCCACGGTCTAATAGAAATCCCTCGACCCGGTCTGTCCGAACCCGGCCGCCCACCCCATCGCTAGCCTCCAGGATTTGCACGGGAATGCCTGCTCGATGCAGGTGCAGGGCGCAGGCAAGACCTGAGAGGCCGGCTCCTATGATGAGGACGGGTAATTCTTGTGACTCGGTTTCTTCAGTTGGGATGATTGAAAGGTGTCGGTTATTGGAAATTTTGCACCCGGAAAAATCACTCAATGTTCGGGGAGTTCTCTGAGCCCCTTGAGGTAGTCGTTTTGCGGCGCAGGTTTCTCCGGGGAAGGGGGGCTGCGGAGCATCTCATCGACATGATGGGAACTGTTGGAAATAAGGTCTTCGATGAGTTGGGCTTCCGGGAGATTCTTCCAATACTTCTTGGGCATCTCGGATTGCATCGCTTTCACTTTTACGCGGGCGACGTTGAAGATGCTTTTATAGTAGGAGCGCCAGAGGTCTTCGAGGGCGTCGGAGTCGGGGGCTTGGCTTTTATCGACCCCAGGAGTGTAGCGGATTTTTTGGCCATCCCAATGCATGCACTCGTCGTGCGTGAGGATGGACCAGTCCATGTTGGCGAAGCGTTTACGGAAGAAGGAAGAATTGAGCCGGATGATTTTATGATCGGGCTCGAACCATGAGACGAATTGCTCACGGCCTGTCTTCGGATCTTCACCGACTTTTCGGAAGCGAACGAAGGCGTGCATCTTGTGGCAGTCTCGACTGATGTGTTTTGCCATGGATTGCACGCGGTGGAGTTCGGGATCGGAGGCGATACTGAGAAGGTGACGCTCCCCGTGGGTAAGCCTCCACAGGAGGGAGTAGAGAAAGGGCCATTGGTCGCCAGAGCGATGACAGCTGACGGCTTCTGCGATTTTGATGAAGGCGGCTGGGACTTTGAGTTGGCCGGGGATTTTGGGGAGTGGAGTGGGATTTGAGAAGAGAGAATCTTCTTCGGTATCTCTCTGCCAAAAGACTTCCTGAGGGGGAATTTTGTCTGCTAACAATGTGCGTGCGAGTGAGCGCCATTCCGCGAAGTTGGCAGGGGGGGCGATAGATTGCATTTCTAAAACTCTCCTCCGATGACTTCTTTTTTTGGAACTTGGATGGCCGTGAAATCGAGTTCCAGTTGTCGCGCTTGTGGTGCGTAGATGGCGCGTAGTTTTTCAGGATCAAGTTCGTAGTTCGCTGGCTGATGATCGGCTGTGATGATGAAGGGGAGGCATTTTTTTAAGCTCACTCGGATCTTGATGAGGTCGGAGATACGGACCTTTGTGTGGCGGCGGATGGCGACAATGCGTTGGGCATTTCGCACGCCGAGTCCAGGGATGCGGTAGAGAATTTCGAGAGCGGCTTTGTTGAGATCGATGGGGAAGAAGGCGCGGTTTCGCAGCGCCCAAGAGAGTTTGGGATCGATATCGAGATCAAGATTCGGTTGCTCCTTGGTGGTGATTTCGCTGGCCTTAAAGCCATAAAATCTCATGAGCCAGTCGGCTTGATAGAGCCGGTGCTCGCGGATGAGGGGAGGGGATTTCAAGGGGAGGCGGACCGAGGCATCTGGGATGGGGCTGAAGGCGGAGTAATAGACGCGGCGCATTTTAAAATCTCCATAAAGGTCACCCGCTAGCTGCAGGAAATGCGAATCGTTCGAGGCATCCGCGCCCACGATCATTTGAGTGCTCTGACTGGAGGCAAAGGCTGGAGCGTTTCGCGGAGCATATTCGGAGATTTTCTCGCGGATATGACCCATGGCCTCCCGAGTGCGGTGAATGTTTTTTTCAGGCGCAAGCTCCTTGAGGCTTTCTTGCTGTGGGAGCTCGATATTGATGCTGATACGGTCGGCATATTTTCCGGCTTGAGCGATTAGTTCATCGGATGCTTCGGGAATTGTCTTGAGATGAATGTAGCCACGGAAGTCATGGACCTCACGTAAGGTCTTAGCGACCAGCACCACCTGTTCCATTGTGAAGTCCGCGCTACGCACGATGCCGGAGCTGAGGAAGAGTCCTTCAATGTAATTCCGTTTATAAAAATCGAGCGTAAGGGTGACGACCTCCTCCGCGGTGAAGCGCGCCCGCCGGACATTGCTGGAGCGTCGGTTGATGCAGTAGTGGCAATCGTAGAGGCAGACGTTCGTGAGGAGGATCTTAAGAAGAGAGACACAGCGGCCATCTGGTGTGTATGAATGACAGATGCCCACGCCGCCCGTGGAACCCACGCCTTTTCCGTTCGATGAATCCTTCCTCTTCGCTCCCGAGCTAGCGCAGGAAGCATCGTATTTCGCGGCATCAGCGAGGATTTCGAGTTTTTTCTGAACGTTCACAAGAACAGTGTGTTCAAATGAGTTGTTAAGTCGATGTGGATTTGAAGTTTTCTTGGTGGATCTGGCATCTAGGGGCTGGATTCACCCCTTGAAAAATCGGAAGCAGGAGGATGTGCCGGAAGATTTGTCTCAAGGTCAGGAGGCGGTGGAGTCTCATCGAGACTGGTTCTGATATCGACGCCAAGACTCTTTTGGTGCGATTCATAACTGAACTCAGAAAAGCCGGACGCTGGAGAGTCCACCGTCCGGGCGGAGAATTTGACCGGTGGTAAATTTAGCAGCGTCAGAAAGGAGGTAGCTGACAAGCTCGGCGACGTGTTCGGGTTGGCCGATCTGTTTGAGTGGGTGGCGTTCGGCAGCGGCTTCGCGACGTTTTTCATCAGCCAGGAGTGGGGCGGCGAGACTGGTGTCTGTTAATGATGGGGCGATGGCGTTGACTCGGATCTTTGGTGCCCACTCGGCGGCGAGAGAGCGGGTGAGTCCTTCGACCGCTCCCTTGGCAGCGGCAATGCTGGTGTGGAAGGGCATGCCGGTCTTTACCGCAATCGTGCTGAATAGGACGACGGAGGCAGATGGAGATTTCTTAAGTGAGGGCAGGGCGAGCTGGAGAATACGAACTGCGCCGAAGAGATTCACCTGAAGGTCAGCCATGAAGTCTACCTCATTGAGACGGTGAAAGGGTTTCAGGTTGATGGTGCCGGGGCAATAGACGACGCCATCGAGAGTGTCCGGGAGATCGAGGGTAGGTTCCGGATTTGTGGCGTCAAAAAACTGCGCGGGAATGCCGAGTGATTTGAGTTGATCACTGCTGCGCGATGCGGCAATGACGTGCTCGCCCTGATCAAGAAGACGCTTTGCGGTGGCGAGACCGATGCCAGAGTTGCCACCGACGAGTAGAATAGTGCGAGCCATGGAGGAGCATACTGAGCGATGATGTTTTTGCAAATGATCGTTAGACAAAAGGGAAATCCTTCAGACCTTTCGTTGACATGGAAGTGAGCCTCATTTTTCCGCATCAGCTTTTTGAAAAGCATCCCGTATTGCAGCGTGAAAGGATGGTTTATCTGTTGGAAGACTCGCTGCTATTTGGAGCTGATCCGCACTGGCCGATGAGCTTTCATAAGAAAAAGCTCATACTGCATCGGGCCTCGATGAAGGCCTATGAGGAAAAACTCAGTGCAGATGACTACGCGGTGCACTACGTGGAATGTCAACCTGATCAAGATACGGTTCAGACCCTAGAAGCACTATTTCCGGAGCCTCCCAAGGTCATCCATTTTTGTGATCCAGTGGATCATATCCTTAAGGTTCGTCTTCAACGCTATGCGAAAAAGTACGACGTTTCCTTAGCGCAATATGACTCGCCAAATTTCCTCAGTTCCGAGGACTGGCTCAACGAAGTCCTTGGTTCAAAAAAGAGGCCGTTTATGGCCACTTTTTATAAATCTCAACGTAAACGTATGGACATTCTCATGGAGCCCGATGGCGAACCGGTGGGCGGTAAATGGTCCTTCGATGAGGACAATCGGAAGAAACTCCCCAAGGCTCAGCCCGTCCCTGAGCCTCCAGCAGATGAACCAAATGACTTTGTCAATGAAGCTCACGTCTATGTTGAGGCGAACTTCCCGGACACTCTCGGGAAGAGCCAGGGCTTTGCTTATCCCGTAGATCGTGCAGGCGCTAGAAAGTGGCTCGCTGTCTTTTTTAAAGAACGCTTTCACCTCTTCGGCGATTTCGAGGACGCCATTCATACCAAGCACCGCATCATGTTTCACAGCGTGATCACGCCCGCGCTCAATATCGGCTTATTGGGTCCGGGCGAAGTTGTAAAGGATGCCCTAGCCTACGCCAAAAAGCACGAGATTCCCATGAATACGGTCGAGGGATTCATCCGCCAGATCATCGGCTGGCGAGAGTTTGTGCGCGCGATGTATCTCCAGCACGGAGTGACCGAGCGGCAAGGCAATTTCTGGGGCTTCACCCGTGATATGCCGGCCGCTTTTTACGATGGCACCACCGGGATTGATCCCATCGACGAGACGATTCACCGCGTCCTGGAAGACGGCTATTGCCACCACATTGAGCGACTCATGGTGCTGGGGAATTTTATGCTCCTCTGCCGCATCCATCCCACCGCTGTTTACAAATGGTTCATGGAACTCTTCATTGATGCCTACGATTGGGTCATGGTCCCCAATGTTTACGGCATGAGTCAGTTCGCCGACGGGGGGCTCTTCACCACGAAGCCTTACCTCTCCGGATCGAACTATATTCGTAAAATGTCTGACTATAAAAAAGGCCCCTGGTGTGAGATCTGGGACGGTCTCTTCTGGAGCTTCGTCGCCGACTACCAGGACGTCTTTCTCAAGAACCACCGTATGTCGCAGATGGGCCATATGCTCAATCGCATGAACGATGAAAAACGCGCACTTCACCGAAAAAATGCAGACGACTTTCTGGCCCAGCTCTAACCGCTTTCCCGCGACACGTGCTGATGCGCTGGCTCGACTGGCCGAGTTTGAAAAGACCGCCTCGCGCTACAGTAGGGATCGTAATCATGTTGTTCCTGATCATACCAATGTCTCTCGTCTTAGCCCCGCTATCAGGCATCGGCTCATTTCCGAAGAAGAGGTAGCGAAGCGCCTCCTTCATCACTACGCCTTTTCCACCGTGGAGAAATTTCTTCAGGAAGTATACTGGCGTCGCTACTGGAAGGACTGGCTCGCTCTGCGCCCTCAAGTCTGGACTGAGTATCTCAAGGGCCTCACCGCTCTCACTCCCTGCGAAGCAGCTCTCAAGCTCATGGCCGGGGAAGGGGAGGTCGCAATCATGAATGACTTCGCGCGGGAACTCATCGAAACTGGTTATCTTCACAATCACGCCCGTATGTGGTTCGCAGGCTACTGGATTCACACCGCGAAACTTCCGTGGCAAATCGGTGCCGACTTCTTCTATCGCCATCTTCTTGATGCTGATCCAGCTTCCAACACCCTCTCATGGCGTTGGGTCGCCGGAATTCAGACACCCGGAAAAACCTATCTCGCTCGTCGCTCCAATATTGAAAAATACCTCCATCCCGACTTGCTCAAAGAAGCCGGTCTCGACCAGTTCGAAAGCTATGAGCGAGCCATCCCGAAAAATACAAAGCGTCCGCCGATTACTGCCGCACCCTTTGAAAATCTCAATGTCACGATCACTGCGGACACCGGCTTTTGGCTACACGATGAAGATCTCAGCACCGAGCCAAGCTGTGAGCGAGTCTTTCTGAGTGAAGAACCGCAGGCCTCATCGGCGAAACAGAAATGGATTACCTCTGCTTTCGACGACACCCAATCGCGTCTCAATCATCTCAAAGTGGAACGCTCAACCATCGATGACCTCGTCTCGTGGGCCAAGAAAAGCAAGGTCTCTCAAATCATCGCTCGTCGTCCGGAAATCGGACCTATCAATGACAAGCTGCCTGCCATCCGTTCCACTCTCGAAACTGCGGGAATCAAACTTTACCTCGAGATGAGACCGGAGGACCTAGCCCTTCAATCTCATGCCACAGCAGGTTTCTTTGGTTTCTGGAAAAAGATCGAACCTCAAATCCGAGCTCTCATATGACTGCTATCGTCGGAATCGACTTTGCTTGGAAAAAACGACCCCTAGCCTGGACGCGCTTCAATCCAAGGTTCAAGTCCTTCTGGATGTGAAAGCGCAGTGAGTGATCCGACGACGGCTCCGCGGTGACAGCTGTCACCGCCCACTCTGGCGTTGGCGATGATGGCAGCGGTAAAGTCGTCATGGTATTTCCACGCGAGGTAGAGGGCAGCAGGAAAAGCCTCGGCGATGTAGCAAGCGGGGCTCATGATTTGGCCGATCACGGTGCGGTCGGGGCGGGATTCCCAAGTGAGCGCCTTCCGGGTGGAGAACCAATCGCCCGCTGACTGCATGATTGCTTCGCGAAGCGGGATCCCTTCATTCAGATCTAGGAGAAGGCGCGTGAGGCAGTCGGCGGCGCGGAGGACATTGGAATGCCGATGAGTCAGGGCGACGTGGGTTTTCACGGCTTGTCGAATTTCTTCATGCGGGAGCCCTTGATGAGCTGCGACAAGAGCAGGAACCTGGGAAAGCCCGCCGATGTGTTCATCTTTAATGCCACATTTTTCAGGAGCTTTCCCTTGGGCGTAGTTGGCGAAGAAGCCACGATGATATTCCTCTAGGTAGGTGTCACGGTGCCATCCCGGGGTAAGCATGTTTTCGATATAGCGCGCGAGCCAAGCTTCAGAATCATAGCGTCCGATGGTGGTAACTTGTTCATAGAGAGCGGTGGCGAGTTTGTAATTTACGGTGTTCTCTCCGGCTTTGAGATTTTGGTGATAGTGGATATTTTTGATGCCCCAGAATTGGGCTTGGTCGTGGAGGATATCGCCTTTTTCGTTCAACGCGGTGTAGTTGGATCTCCAAAAGATACTATCGGGATGATTTTGTTGCGGAGGTTGAAAGGTGGAGAAGTCCGGGTAATCACGGTCGAGTGCTTCCCGGTCATAATACCAGTGCACGGGCATGGCCAAAGCATCTGCAATGAGAGATCCTTGATAAGCGCGTTTCATGGTTTCGCGTAGGGGAGTTGGCAGTGTTGTGTGATGGAGAAGTAAGTATCGAGCGCTGTGGAGGCGAGGGAGCTGGAAATATCAAGTCGTCCATCGCTTGTGAGGGCGTCATCAGGGATTTCGACGAATTGGACGCGGCCAATGATCAGCTTGGTGTTGTTTGTTGGAATATCCAGGATGTCTTCGAGTGAGAGCGCCATGCGGATGGGGGACTCTGCGACGAAGGGAGCGGAAGTCTCAGGGTGAGTGGATTCGGTGAGGCCAGTGGCTTGAAACTCGGATTCGTCATGAGTGTAGCGAGCAGAACATTGGTGTGCTTGCTCGACGATCTCTGCCGTGACGTGGTTGAGCGTCCAGCATTTGGTCTCGATGATGTTTCGTAAAGTGTGGCGATTAACGGTGTCAGGGCGTGAGAGCATGCCGAGCAGGATTGGATTGGATCCGAGATGAGTGACGCTGGAAAAAGGAGCGAGATTTGCCTGACCTTTGCTGGAGCGGGTTCCGACGAGACAGATGGGTTTGGGGCCGGGCAGAGTGGTGGCAAACTGCACGCGAGCTAGTTTTTCCATCTGCTCGATGTCATTCTTGTTGATAGTCACGAAAGAAAGTGGCGAGCATGCTGGCTTGTGCAAAAGGTATTTTCTCAAGGGCGATAGTTAGCCGGAATGGAGCGCATCGCCGGTCAAATCGAGATCTTGAGCTTTTCTGTCCCCCTGTGCCTGAGATCAGCCCGCTCAGAAAACGCAAATTTCTGGAAGGCTGGTTGGCTGCTCTCTTGATCGAGTCCGGAACTTCAGGCTACTGCTCTGCCTATTGATAGATCCCGAAGGTCTTGCAAAGCTCGGACATCGTAAATTGGTCGCTCGAAAGCAGGCTGACAAATTGTTGTTTTTCTTCCATTGGTGACACGTTTTTCCAGGGCATACGCCCAGTCTAATGTGTAACCTATGTCCTCGGTTTTTTTGTTGCCTATGTGGTCGGTTCATACCGGTAAACACACCAAAAAGACCCAAGAAAATGAAGAGAAGTCAGTATACGCCGGAGCAAGTGACCTACGCGTTGAAACAGAATGAGGCAGGTGAAACCGTGGCCTCGCTTTGCCGGAAGTAGCTGTAGTGTATGATTCCCTAGTGTATGATTCCCGGAAATATGTTGAAATCCCTTTGACTTCGCGGATTGGATTGTCAGAATGGGGGCATGAAGGGGAAAAAACGCTGGATTGCACCGTGGGCGGATTCGGATGAAAAGCCATCGATCTACCATTGTGTTTCTAGGGTTGTGGACAGGCGTTTTGTGTTTGGCGATGAGGAGCGGGAGAGGTTCCGGATGTTCATGCGGATGATGGAGAATTTCAGTGGTTGCCGGGTGCTTTCCTACTGCGTGATGTCCAACCATTTCCATATCCTCCTTGAGGTTCCGCCAATGCCGGAGAGTGGTTTGAGCGATGCTGAGTTGCTGCGGAGGCTTGGGGTTTTCTATGGAGAAAACTTCGTAAAATCCGTTGGTGACGAGCTGCTTGCGGCAAGGTCGGAGGGCGGGATGAAAGGCGGAAACCCGGAACGGGTGGCGGAGATTCACGGGCGTTTCAGCAGTCGGATGCATGACCTGAGCGACTTTATGAAAACGCTGCTCCAGAGATTCACCCGCTGGTTCAACCGCACGCACGAGCGAACGGGAACTCTTTGGGAGAACCGTTTCAAGAGCGTGATCGTGGAGAGCGGGACGGCTGCACGGACGATGGCGGCGTATATCGATCTCAATCCAGTGCGGGCGGGGATGGTGGAGGATCCGGCGGAGTATCGGTGGAGTAGTTACGGCGAGGCGGTAGGTGGAGGTAGGAAAGGAAATGGAAAAAAGGCGCGGGAAGGTTTGGTTCGTGCGATCACCTCGGACAAGGGTGGTGGCTTCGATGCGTCGGAATGGAAAGAGGCCTCGCGCCGGTATCGCAGGCTGATGGGAATGGCGCTGGATAAAAAAACTCTAAACTCTAAACTTCAAACCCGAAGGAAGAGTTGTGCGGCGGACGGGATGAATGAGGCGGAGGCTTTGTCTGCGATGAAGAAAGAGGAAGGAGCGGCGACTGAAAGTCACCGCTACCTACCGGAGCTGGGGATGGCGAAGATGCTGCGCTGCCGGGTGCGATATTTTACGGATGGGGCGGTGATCGGTAGTAAGGGGTTTGTAGATGATGTGTTTGCAGGATCGCGGGAAAGGTTTTCGGAGAAAAGGAGCGATGGTGCGCGGCGAATGCGGGGATGCGGGAAGGCGGCGGCTGGTGTGTTGTGGAGTATGCGGGATCTTCGGGTGGGTGTCTGATCTGAAGATCGCCTCGCGCCCGCGACCTGATCGGGGCTTGATGTTTCGCCGCTTCCGCGTTCCATTCCCGCAGGTAAATTTTCAATGAGCGGAATCAAGGAGAAACAGGAGGGTTTGTTGGAGGATCTAAAGATTTTCCAGGACTGGACGGAGCGGTATGAGTATGTGATCGGGCTGGGGAAAAGGCTCGATCCGCTGCCGGAGCATGCCCGCAACGGGGAGCATCTCATCAAGGGCTGCCAATCCCAGGTCTGGCTGGATGCGGAGGAAAAGGACGGGCTTGTGCATTTCCGTGCGGACTCCGATTCCCTGATCACGAAAGGGATGATTGCGCTTTTTATCAATGTCCTGAACGGCGAGACGCCGGATGCGATTCTCACTGCCGACATGAGTTTTGTGGAAAAAACCGGCCTCAAGGAGCACCTGGCTCCGTCCCGGGCAAATGCCCTGAACTTGATGGCGACCCAGATGAAACAGCGGGCATTAGCTTTCGCGAAGTGACGCATTGCCGTTGACGTCCGGGGCTGGGGGGCCAAACACTGCGGCAATGTTCATCGATCACATCAGGATACTGGCAAAAGCGGGCGACGGCGGAGACGGCGCGGTCTCATGGCGGCGGGAGAAATTCGTCCCGCGTGGCGGCCCGGATGGCGGCGATGGCGGCAACGGTGGCAAGGTGATCTTGGTGGTGGACGGCTCCACCGACACCCTGCGCCAATACCATTACGATCCGAAACTCATCGCCGAGGACGGCAAGCCCGGCGGCAAGCACAAGAAAACCGGGAAGAGCGGCAAGGACAAGATTGGCAAGGTTCCGCCGGGGACCGTGATTTATCGCACTGATGCGGCGACAGTGAACGAGGCGGTCGAGTATGAGCGCAGCGAGGATGGGATCGACCTCGATCCCATCGCGGATCTCGTCGAGGAAGGGCAGCGTGTCGTCCTTTGTGAGAACGGAACCGGCGGCGAGGGGAATTTTAAGTTTCGGACGGCGACGAATCAGACGCCCACCGAACACACGCTAGGCACGCCGGGTCAGCAAGGGATCTATTACCTTGAGTTGCGGCGCATTGCCGATGCCGGGTTGGTAGGCTTTCCCAATGCAGGGAAATCAACGCTTCTCGGGGCGATTTCCCATGCAAAACCCAAAGTCGGCTCCTATCCATTTACGACCTTGCAGCCAATGATCGGGGTGGTGGAGTTCGGAGGGTACCGCCGCTGCACGGTGGCGGATATTCCCGGCATCATCGAGGGTGCGCATGAAAACAGGGGGCTGGGCCACGAATTCCTCCGGCACATCACCCGCTGCCGGGTGCTGCTTTTTGTCCTCGATATGGCGGGCAGCGAAGGGCGCGACCCAATCAGCGATCTCGAAATCCTACGGAAAGAGATCAAGGAATATGATGAGGATCTCGCCAAATTCCCGTGGAAAGTGATCGCGAACAAGATGGATCTTGAGGGCTCGGAGGAAAACCTAACCGCGTTCAAGCATCGTTTTCCTAAGGTCGAGGTGATCGCGATTTCGGCGGACAAAGGTGACGGTTTGGACGATCTGAAGGTGATGCTGGACTCCGAAGTCTCGCAGCGTGGGAGAAAATGAACGCGAATCCGATCTTCGTTTACGGCACCCTGAGAAAGGGCGGATCAAACCATTTCCGAATGGAGGGTTCCGAGTTCGTCGGTGTGGGGAGGATTTCCGGGGAAATGCATCGGATCGACTGGTATCCGGTGCTTGTTTGCGGCGGAGACAGCTTTGTAAAAGGGGAGCTTTATCTTGTCAGCGACGAGAATCTTGTCGCACTGGATGTTTTCGAAGGGATCACGCCGGACGCGGATCAACCGCGTGAATACCAGCGGGAAAAAGCGACCGTGAGCTTGGAATCCGGAGAATCCATGGATGCCTGGGTGTGGGAATGGGCAGGTGGCCTGGTTGCTGCGGAGCCGTTGGATGGCGAGGATTGGCTGGCCTACGAGCCGAACCCCAGTTGAACGGTGGAAACGGAGATCATTCCGCCGGACACCCTCCTCGGTGCATACGCGCAGGGAGTGTTCCCAATGGCCGAGGAAGGGGAGATCGTCTGGGTTTCGCCTAAGGTGCGAGGCGTCATTCCGCTGGACGACCGCTTTCATATTCCGCACGGCTTGAAGAAGAAGCTCAGGAAGAACCCGTTCGAGATTCGTTTCAATACCGCATTCCGCGAAGTGATGCTTGGTTGCGCCGAACGTGAAAGCACCTGGATCGACGGAGTGATCCTTGAAAGCTACTGCAGGCTTCACGAACTTGGTTTCGCGCATTCTGTCGAGTGCTGGGATGAAGACGGCTTGCAGGGCGGGCTTTACGGGGTCGCCATCGGCAAGGTTTTCTGCGGTGAGAGCATGTTTACAAGAAAAACGGATACGTCGAAAATCGCCCTGGTTGCCCTTGTGGGAATGCTGCGGGATCGTGATTTCGGCCTGCTCGACACCCAGTGGATGACCGATCATCTCCGTACATTCGGGGGCTGTGAAATAACGCGTGAAACGTATTTGGACTTGCTTGCGGATTCCATAAACCCGGAAGCTTGATCGATGCTGCGGCGAATCCTTGGCTTGATTCCTTAAGTTTTCCGAAATACATTCCGTCCCAGTCGAACTATGAGTCGGACGAAACACAAGGGTTCCGCGAAGAATCCGCAAAACAGGAGACGGGCACGCCCACCGGGTGTCCCCAGCTTCCTTTCGTCGGTGAAAAAACGCAGCCATGAGAAGACCAACCGACGTCTGCACCGCCGCAAGGGTAAGGATTTCCTGGCTTCGATCGCAATCGAGGATATCTACGACGAGGATATCTACGACGAGGAAATGGACACGAGTGCGTTCACTCATGTTATCCGGTTCCTGCTTGCGTGCATCCTGCTGCCGGTTTGCTGGGTAACGACCTGGACTTTTCTTACCCGCTTTTCCCACGCCACCGTCGAGCAGGGGTTCTGGCAAAGCCCGCAGTTCTGGTATTTCGCCGTCGGTGCACTGGTCATGCTCGGCTGGTTCTGGTCGCGGATCGGTCAGCCGTTTTTCCTCTACTGCTACGTTTTTGGCCACGAGTTGACCCACGCCGCATTCGTGAAATGTTTCGGCGGCAAGGTGCTGGATATCGATTGGGGGACGGAGGGCGGATATGTCACGACTGACAAGACGAACTGGGTGATCGCACTGTCCCCATATTTCGTTCCTTTCTGGAGCACGATTGCGGTGATCGTGTACGTCGCTGCAAGCGTATTTTACGAGATCACGCCGCTTGGGAACCTAGTTTTCTATGGGGTGATCGGCGCGACGTGGTCGTTCCATCTTGCCTGGACTTTGTGGATGATCCCGAGAGATCAGCCCGATCTACAGGACAACGGAACCTTCCTGTCGCTGGTGCTGATTTATTTCGGGAATCTCATCGTGCTGATCGGGTTGCTCTGCCTTGCCGCCCCGGCACCCTTGGAAAGCCTGCGGGACTTCGGTTTTTCGTGGTTCGGTATCGCGATGACATGGGGCGATGCCGCTATCCGTTGGTTCGAGGGATTTGCCGCAAGGCTGATGCAAGGACTGTAGGCTGGATTCGGCATTGTTTTTGCGCCCGGGAGGACGGAAAGTCATTGCGTGATCGATCTCGATGCGAATGCAACCACGGCCATGCTTCCCGAAGTGCTGGACGCCATGCTTCCGTGGCTTTCCGGAAACCATGCGAACCCATCTGGAAGCTACCGGACTGCGAAAGCGGCTCGCAGTGCAATTGATGAAGCGCGTGGCCATGTCGCCGCATTGCTGGGGGGGGAGGGGGACGAGATCGTTTTTACCGGATCCGGCACCGAGAGCGTCAATACCGCGCTGCATTCCCTGGATCGATTGGCAGGAAAAGGGAAAGCCGCTGTATCCGTGATCGAGCACAGTGCTGTACTCCGTTTCGTTGGAAGCCGGGAAAGGGGAGTGATGCCACTCTCCGTCGGAGCGGACGGGCGACTCGATCTCACTGCGTTTCGGGCTGCGTGTGCTGGCGCTGCGTATGTCTCAGTGATGGCGGCGAACAACGAAATCGGTGTCATTCAGCCGCTCGCAGAGGTGCTCGCGATCGCCCGTGAGCACGGCCTGCCGGTGCACACCGATGCGGTCCAGATTGTCGGGAAGGTTCCGTTCGATGTCCGACGGGAGCGCGTGGACATGCTCTCGGCTTCCGCTCATAAATTTCATGGGCCAAAGGGGATCGGGGTGTTGTTTGTCCGCCAAGGCCTGGATTTTTCGCCCCTGCTACTTGGCGGTGGGCAGGAAAAAGGTCGCCGCAGCGGCACGGAGAACGTCGCGGCGATCGTCGCCACGGGGGAGGCGGCGAGATTGGCGAAATTGGCTCTGGAGGAAGGTGTTCCCGAGCGGATCCGCGAAATGAGGGATTCCTTCGAAAAAGCGGTTCTCGAAGGGGTGGCTGGCTGCACGCAGAACGGCGACCCGGCGAACCGGCTGCCGAACACCTCGCACCTTTCCTTCGATGGCTGCGATTCCTCGGGGCTGTTGATCCTCCTCGATGAGGCGGGAGTGGCGTGCTCGGCGGGGTCCGCGTGCATGACCGGGAAGCAGAAGCCATCCCACGTGCAGCTGGCGATGGGCATCCCGGAGCAGCGCGCGAAGACCAGTCTTCGCTTCGCTTTTTCCCGTCTGAACACCCCGGATGAGACGGCAGAGGCAGCGAGGAAAGTGATCGAGGCAGTTGGCAAATTGCGCCGGGTCCAGGGCAATGGCGTCGGGCCGGTGGCGGTCTACACGAGTTGATACGGCTCGCCAAACCTTCAGGTAAAACGAAGGAGCGCGGAATCTATTTACAACTTCCCCCTGTATTGGGTAAAAGAAGGGGAGCTATCTCAGCCGAGTTTCGGATCACCCGCCGGAATCACCCCCCCACGGAGAGTTGCCATGTCACCCATCCCACCCACCCTAAATCCGTCGCAGACGGTGGAGAGGATCCGCGAAATCATCGTCGGTCGTCACCTCGAACGCCTCGAAGGCCGGATCTCGCGCCTTGAGTCCGCACCTGAATCTGCCGTTCAAAACCGTTCACCCGATACCGACCAGTTCGAGGATCGGCTGCTTGTCACCGAGGCTCGTGTCGAGGCTTTGCAGGATCACGCCCACCGCATTGAAGATACCCGCGAGGAACTCGAGCAGACTGCCGCGATCCAACGCCAGGAGGCGCAGCGGCTTGCCGCGCAGATCCAGGAAGTCGCCCGTGAAAAGGCGGAGTCCTCGGCCCTCCCGGCCGTGGAAAACCTGGAGAGACGGCTCGGAGTTTGGCTCACTGATTGGCAGAAATCGCTGAACAACCGCCTTGAAAGCCGCGACCGGGATCTCAGCGACAGGATACGGGCGGAGTTCACTGAACTGAAAGGCAGTGTTGATAAGCGTTTTTCTGAGATCGAATCGAGGGTTCCCCCGAATGTTGAGGACAGATTCAATCGCATCGCGGCGGCGGCCCAGGTGCTGGCCGAAAGTGCGGGTTCGTTTTCCACCCCCCTCCAACCGAAGGCATGAGTGGTATTCCTTTTACGCCGATTCCGGTTGCGCCACTCGACCAAACCATGGGTGCATTTCGAAGCGCACCGCAGTATCGATCTGCGCTTCCGGTTTCCTCAGACCCTTCGCCCGACCGTTGGTTTCCTGCTTTGGTCGTCCTTCCATCCGTCCCGGCAGCGCCCCAGGACGAGCCCGGGCGTTTCTCCCCCGCATGGCTGGATCCGCTCGCAGCCCTACCCGTCCGGCATGCAGTCTACGAGAGCGATCGAGGCAAGATCGATACCTTCCTCGAACCGATGCTCCGCGCCACGGTGCGCCGTGCCCTAGCCGAATACAGCCCCGCCTCCCGCCCCTTCGAAGCCCCTGGATTCATGGATCGCACTGTTTGGAGACTTCAGGCGCTTTTCTCCAGCCGTTCCTACGAGGATGTGCTATTTGAGAGGACGCACCGATTCCAGGTTGAAGAGGTTTTCCTTTTCGATGCGCAGACCCTGGCCCTCATTTCCTTCGCGAGCTGCGATCCGGCGCGGCATTCCTCGGCGAAGCGTGTCGAAGGCTCAGCTCAAAGGATCGCCCTCCAGATCCGCGACCAGGAGGGCGCGATCCGGCGTTCCTTCGAGCAGGCCGACGGGCGGAATGTCATTTCCGATGAAGGTGAGCACGTGCTGCTTGTCGCAGTCGTCCGTGGCAGGCCGAACGAGTTCATCCTGGCGGATCTCAGCTTTTCCCTGCACCGCATCGAGAATCATTTCCGGGATCGTTTCGAACAAGCCGGTTCTGCCCTCATGCACTCCCTCCAGCCATTCCTTGAGGACTGCCTGCTCATTCAGGCACCGGCGAGCGCAGCGTGAAGAAACCTGCGCCGGAGCGGCTCATGCCGACTTCGTCTCGAACAGATCCGGGCGATCTGACGCCGGACTCGGGGAGAGCTCGAACTCGCTGCGCTCCTTGTTCTATCGCATTGGTACCAGGTATGGCATCGCAACATATTTCTTGCCGGGTCACCCTTCGGGGCTGAGTCGCCTGATCGGGAATTTCACAAACGACAGGATGAGGGTGAAATAACGAAAAGAGATTAAGGATATGTTCAAATGAGACTCCTGGTACCATTTCCCCAGCCGGGGGGAGGGGTCTCCGATGCGGATTTCCTCAAGCGGCTGTCGGTGCTTTACGGGGAGAACTTCGTGGCAGATGTGGCCGGGCAGCTGGATGCGGCGCGGCATGAAGGTGGCGTGGAGGGCGGGAATCTGGAACGGGTTGAGGAGATCAAGGGTCGCTTCACTTACCGGATGCATGATCTGGGACAGTTCATGAAAGGACTGATGCAGCGTTTTTGCCTGCGCTCCGCTCCGGCCACGCAGTTTGTTCGCGCCTCCTCCGGCGCTCGTATTAGGGCTGGCGTTCACAGTGGTTCAACGGTCGGCACAAGCGGACGGGAACGCTGTGGGAGCAACGGTTCAAAAGCGTGATTGCGGGATATGTTTGATTTGTTTCAGTCCCGCTGTCCCGCTGTCCCGCTGTCCCGCTGTCTCGCTGTCTCGCTGCGCTCGGCTGTGGAGAGCGGGACGGCGGCGCGGACGATGGCGGCATACATCGACCTTAATCCGGTTCGCGCGGGGAAATGGAAGGATGCTTCGCGGAGATACCGGCGGTTGCTCGGCATGGCTTTGGATAAGAAAACTCTAAACTTCAAACCCGAAGGAAGAGTTGTGCGGCGGACGGGATGAATAAGGCGGAGGCTTTGGCTGCGATGAAGAAAGAGGTAGGTAGCGGCGACTGAAAGTCACCGCTACCTACCGGAGATTTCGATGGCGAAAATGCTGCGTTGTCGGGTGAGGTATTTTACGGACGGGGCGGTGATCGGGAGCAAAGACTTCGTTGACGAAGCGTTCGCCGGGGCGCGAGATCGGTTTTCCGTGAAGCGGAAGGATGGTGCGCGACGATTGCGGGGCAACGCGAAGGCTGCGGCGGGGACGCTGTGGAGTGTGCGCGACCTGCGGGTGGGAATTGGGTGAAGAGGCTCGAGATAGACCTGCGTCAGTCCTTCCTAGGTCGGCTTCGCCTCAAACAGATTCGGGTGGCCTGAGACCGGATCCGGGGAGAGCTCGAACCATTGGCTCTGCTCGCTGCGCTCCTTGTTGTAGGGTGGGGTGAAGATATCGACGAGCTGGGTCACTTTCCTGGCATGAAGCGTATGGATGTTGCGAGCCTTTGCGGTCAGGGTGGAGATATCGTTTTTCCGCAGGACTCTCTGGCCGACGTGTTTCAGTAGCTGGTGGCCGTCTGCCGCCTTCACGTCCGGTCGCTCGATCGGGTCGTAGTTGGTGGTCTCGATCTCGCCTGAGGCACAGAGAATCATCCCTGTCATTTCCGGATGGTCGTGAGGGCGTATGATTTCCCCTTCGTCGAATTGCACGATGCAGAGGGAGAAGTTGACGCGCCGCTCAAGGTATTTGAAATCGACCTTGCCAT
>CAJQKQ010000016.1 GCA_905478925.1 uncultured Verrucomicrobiales bacterium | reverse complement strand
AATTCTGCGGTTAGGTGTCTTCTTTTTCGTTTCATGTTTCTGGTCTCTTTTCGGGGATTTGCCCCCTCAAAGACCAGCTCATTTCATCAATAAGACTCTGGCTCCGTTTTGCGGGACCACTTCACACCGCCTGCACTGATTGGATGCGCCCGCTCAGCACCAAAGGCAGGGCGGCATCGTGTCGCTGGTCCGGCATGGAGACCCCAATGGCTCCCACCTTTCCCTGCTCCTGCAGCGCATTGAGTTCATCCAGCCAATAACCTTCCACTCCCCAGTTCGGCCAGTAGAGGTGCATCTGGAACAGGTCGATGCAGTCGACCCCCAGCTCCCGGAGCGAAATCTCCGCCTCTCGAGTGATATGGCCTTTTGGAAAGCAGGCTTCCACGTCCTGTGGCACTCCCCATTGTTTCACTGGCCCGATGCATTCCGCTTTCGTGGCGATGAAGGGCGCGTCCCCCGACCAACTCTTGAGAGCCTTTCCGACGATCGTCTCGGACTCGCCATAGTGGCGGGCGGTATCGAGGAAGTTCACCCCCTGGTCCCAGCAATAGAGCATCGCTCCGATGGCTTCGGACTCATCGAAGCTCCCGAACACACCTTTGAGGCCAAAAGCCCCGAAGCCGAGCTTCGACACCTGTCTCTCTGTTTTTGGAAATAGATTGGATAACATAATTAAAATTCGTCGTAGGAAATTTGCTGCCGCTCGACACCCAGGTCGGCGAGCATTTTCGTACAGGCCTTGATCATCATCGGGGGGCCACAGAGGTAGAACTCGATCGCCTTGGGGTTCCGATGTTCACACAGATATTCCTTGCGCACCACTTCGTGGATGAAGCCGGTCGCCCCGCTCCACTGGTCCTCTGGTTGAGGATCTGACAAGGCCACTTGGAAGGAGAAATTGTGATGCTCGGCAGCGAGCGCATCTAAATAGTCTTCGTAGAAGATCTCCTGCCGGGACCGTGCTCCATACCAATAGCTCACCTTTCGCGGTGTTTGTTCATTCTCGAACAAATGCGCCAGATGAGCCCGCAGTGGAGCCATTCCCGCCCCTCCGCCGATGTAGACCATCTCCCGTTGGGTGGTCCGGATGTGAAAATCGCCAAAGGGTCCAACCGCCGTCACCCGGTCACCCGGTTTGAGACTGTAGACATAGCTGGACCCCACTCCCGGCGGGCAATCCTGGCCAGGCGGCGGGGTGGCAATGCGCACGTTAAATCTCAACTGGCGCTCGGTGGTGCAGTTGTTTGCGAGTGAGTAGTTGTTCCGGCGTGGCGGTCCGGGGTTGGAGGCCACCAGATCAAACACATGTTGCCGCTCCCAAACTTCCGCATACGGCGAGGCGACATCGAAGTCTCGAAAACGGATTTCCTCATAGCTCGGAATATCGAGTTGGATGTAGTCTCCCGGCTGGAAGGCGACGGCCTCGTCAACTGGCTCCAAGATCAGTTCCCGGATAAAAGTCGCAACATCACGAGTGCCCACCACCTTGAGTTCGATCGCCTGCTCCTCCCGCGCCCCCGCACCACCAGCCTTCTTCATATTTAGCCAGATTCGACCCTCCCGTTCCTCGATGGGATAGGTCGCGAGTCCTCGGCAGATCGGAGCCCGCGCTGGTGAGCCATCCTTCAAGTGAAATCGTCCATTGTGCTTCGGACATTCGATGATCTTCCCTTTCACAAGACCATCCGCAAGGTGCGTGTTGCCATGCGTGCATAGACCATCGGTCGCATGCAAGCCGCCTTCATCATCACGCGTCAAAGCATAGGTTCGAGTCCCATGGTCAAAGCGAATAACATCCTCCCGTTCCAAATCCGTTGCCGCACAAATCTCAAGCCAGCCCTCCTCGTCCGGCGCGGCATCTGAAACGCGTGCGTGGCTCTCCGGTGGAGCCTGAGGCTCCGGCAATTTGCGCTTCACGTGATGCGCGGGATCATTCACCTGCTCGAGAACGGTAGGGATGATCTCCCGCCAAGTGGTCAGCAGATTGGGGTAGGGTTCCGGGCAATCGCCTTTCACCACTTCATGAAGTTCTGGCAAGGCATGATACGGAACCAAGGGGAACATGTGATGCTCGACATGGTAGTTCATGTTCCAATAAAGGAAGCGGTTCACCGGATTCATCAGGACCGTCCGACAATTCAGGCGGTGATCGAGGACGTTCTCGGCGAGCCCGGTGTGTTGGGTCAGCCCGTAGACCAGCATCAGCCACGTCCCGAAGAGATGCGGCAGACCGACGAACATCATCGGCAAAATACTGCCCGTCCCGATCGCCAGTGCGATGGTGGTCAGATAAACGAGCAGGTGGCACCGCGCCCTCAGGAATACTTTGGGAAACTCGCTCTCTGGGATGAATTGCTGCTCGTCTTCCGCCATCGTTCCGAAGGAATGCATCAGCAGTCGACGAAAGTATCTCGGATAGGTCGGCAAGCCGAAGGTCGCCTTGACCAAGCCATTGATGTCCGGCGGGCGGGGGACTGCGATTTCGGGATCACGACCCACGATGATGGTGTCACTGTGGTGGCGGTTGTGGCTCCAGCGCCAGACGGTGGATTCCCGCATCACCATGAATGAGGCAACTTCATAGAGCGCATTGTTCATCCAATCGGTCCGGAATGCGGTCCCATGGCTGGATTCGTGCCAACGGGAATCCGAGGTGGCTGCATACAGCGCGGCGTAGACCATGTAGGGAATCACCGCCCACCAAGTCCCCCAAAGCAACCAGGTCAGAAACGCGGTCCCGAAGATCAGGCCAAACCAAATCACGGTATCCCGGATCGCGGGGCCGTTCTTGCGCACGAGCAGACGACGCATCGTCTCCCTCGGAACCGGACACTGATACCAATCCGCTTCGGCGAGCCCGAGTTCAATCGCTCGATCCGTGTTCTCCTGGTTCAGCGCATAGCCGAGCCGTTCCGGCGGGCGCTTGAGCGTCGCTGTTGGGTGATCGTGATCCATGATGCCGAGGGTCAACCCCGGAGGTCGCAGAGTTGCATGAGGCGGTCAGTCTCCCGATATGCTTCCTCCACCCACTCGACGATGC